>JARLHF010000007.1 GCA_031292375.1 Chlamydiales bacterium | reverse complement strand
TTTTATTATTTTTTTGCTAACATTACTGATAATTATTTGAAATAACGTTGATTTTTGTGACTTTAATCTCTAGTTTCCGCTTCATTTGGCCTACTAGACGAGAAAACACTTATAAATCCATCGCCACTCCTAATTGCTGGCAAGGTCATAACGCCTGTGCCCCCTAAGTGTTCTTTCTGAGGAAATTTTTCCCGCTGACTCCCAACGCCTAAGAGTATCCTTCGACACTCCTAGCCCTTTTTAAAATGGCATGCCTGGAATTTGCTGTACCATCTAAAAGAACAAGAAAATCAGTACCTGAAATGTATGATCTTGGCCATTTATCAAGTATTTGAGTCATTTAAACTCAAAACTCAGGTCATAATCCGAGTTTAACTAAATTTAGAATATTTTGTAGGAAACTGTCAAAAAATGACAGTTTCCTACATTGTTTTGGCTAAAAATAATACTTGCTAAAAAAATAGATCTGCCATAAATAAGAATTTATTTTTATATAGAGGGAAGGATTATGTCAAGGGTAATAGGGATCGATTTAGGAACATCTAATTCTGCAGCAGCTGTTATGGATGGGGTAAGGCCTACCATTATACCTTCTGCTGAGGGTGCAGGCGTTGCTTCTGGAAAAGCTTTTCCTTCTTATGTCGCCTTTACTAAAGGTGGAGAGCGCCTGGTGGGAGAGCCTGCAAAAAGACAAGCTGCAATAAATCCAGAGGGCACCGTACAAGCTGCTAAGCGGAAGATGGGTACAGACTATAAATTTAATGTCTTTGGAAAAGATTACACTCCTCAGCAAATTTCTGCTTGTATTCT
Organism: Chlamydiales bacterium; assembly: GCA_031292375.1. NCBI lineage: Bacteria > Pseudomonadati > Chlamydiota > Chlamydiia > Chlamydiales > Chlamydiales bacterium. The sequence goes on along the minus strand of JARLHF010000007.1, from coordinate 19,286 downwards.
GCAGAAAATAAAGCAAGATGCAGAAAGCTTTCTTGGATATAAAGTAGAAGAGGTTGTCATCACTTGTCCTGCTTATTTTGATGATAATCAAAGAACAGCAACAAAAGATGCTGGCGAAATTGCAGGCTTAAAGGTGCTTCGCATCATTAATGAGCCAACAGCTGCATGCCTTGCTTATGGTCTTGAAAAGATAGGAAAAGAATTAAAGATCTTAGTATTTGATTTTGGTGGGGGAACACTCGATGTTACAATCATGGAGATGTGGAAAGAGGGGGGCTTCAAGGTAATTGCAACAAGCGGGGATACGCAGCTTGGTGGCACCGACATGGACGCTCTTTTGATTGCGCATATTTTAAAAGACTTTAATAGAAATACGGGTATTGATTTAGCACAAGATAAACTTGCTATGCAGCGCATACGAGAGGCTTCTGAAAAGGCAAAAGTAGAGCTTTCTAGTGCATTGACAACAGACATCAACTTGCCCTTTATTACGGCGGATGCAAGTGGTCCTAAGCATTTGACAATGACTTTAAGTCGTGCAACGCTAGATCAGCTAGTCTCTCCCATCATTGATCGCTGTAAAGGCCCTTTAGAACAAGCTTTAAAGGATGCAAAAGCTGCATTAAAAAATGAGGGTGTTACATTTGAAACTAAAGATATTGATAAAATTATTATGGTAGGTGGTCCTACAAGGATGCCTTGTGTACAAAAATTTGTAGAGGATTATTTTGGTAAAAAAATTGAGAGGGGTGTAGACCCTATGGAGTGTGTTGCGCTAGGTGCTGCAATCCAAGGAGCTATTATTAAGGGTGATGTTAAAGATGTTCTATTATTAGATGTTACACCGCTTTCACTTGGTATTGAAACTCTTGGAGGAGTAGATACAAAACTTATTGAGAGAAATACAACCATTCCAACAAAAAGATCTCAAGTATTTTCAACGGCAAGTGACAATCAAAATGCTGTAACCATAAGAGTACTACAAGGAGAGCGTCCTCTTGCAAGTGACGATGTTGAGCTTGGTCGATTTGATTTGGTAGGCATTCCTCCTGCTCCAAGGGGTGTGCCTCAAGTTGAAGTATCTTTTGATATCGATGCAAATGGCATTGTGCATGTATCTGCAAAAGATCTTGGAACAGGTAAGGAGCAATCTATTAAAATTACAGCCCCTAAAAAGCTTTCTAAAGAAGAAATTAGTAAGTTAGTCGCTGATGCTGATAAGTTTTCTGCAGAAGATGCTAAGCGAAAAGAAGAGGTAGAGGCGATTAATCAGGCAGATACATTGATTTATGCAACGGAGAAGTCTTTAAAGGATTTTGGAGACAAGGTAAGTCAAAATGAGCGCGCTGATATGGAATCTAAGATGAATGAATTAAAAAGTGCTATTAAAGATAGAAATTTAGAGCGCATTAAAAAGAATACAGAAGAGCTTGTTAAGGTCTCTCACAAGCTTGCAGAAGAGATTTATAAAGAAGCTGCAGAGAAGCATAAGAGTTCATCTACAGCTGATACAAAGCAAGATACTACTAAAGATAATCCTCAAGATTCTAGAAAAGATGATGATATCACGGATGCAGAATTTCGAGAAAAATAAAAAAAAATGCCATCAAAAAGCGATTATTACGATATATTGGGAATCAAAAAAGGTGCATCTCTTGAAGAGATTAAGCGCGCCTATCGAGAACTTGCCCTAAAATACCATCCAGATCGAGTAGTTCCTGAGAAGAAGAGTGAGGCTGAAGAAAAGTTTAAAGAGATGTCCGAGGCTTACGCTGTTTTATCAGACCCTCAAAAGAAAGAATTGTACGACCAGTATGGTCATAGTGGAATAGATCAAAAATACTCCTCTGAAGATATCTTTAAAGAAGCTGATTTTAGTAGCATCTTCCAAGATTTGTCCCATTTTGGAGGAAGAGATGATTTCTTTAGTAGCTTGTTTGGAGATTTTGGATTTAATCTATTTGGAAAAAGTCAAGATGCTCCATTGCGCGGTAGTGATTTAGAAATAGCTCTTGAAATTACTTTAGAAGAAGCATTTCATGGTATAGAGAAAGAGATTCAGTTTCCTTGTGAGAAGGTTTGTTCTACATGCAAAGGAAGTGGAGAAAAGCCTGGAACTAAAAAAGTTTCTTGTAAGTATTGTGGTGGATCTGGGTATTTGAGTAGTTCAAGTCACGGAGTAAGAATGTCTCAAACATGTCCACATTGTCAGGGCATTGGAATGATCGTTCAAACTCCTTGCCCAGAGTGCGGAGGAGGGGGAAGAGTTAGCGATAAAAGCCACATTAAAGTACAAATTCCAGCAGGCGTAAGGACAGGTGCTCACCTTCGGGTAAAGGGGCACGGAGAGGAAGGTCCGTCTGGCAGGGGAGATTTGCACATTGTTGTGATGATTAAACCGCACCCTGATTTTGAAAGAAAGGGGGATGATATCATTACTGAGAAAAGAATTGGCCTCTGTAAAGCTCTACTTGGCGGCGAAGTTGACATTTCCTTACTTGGTGGTACGATTAAGATGAAAATTCCTCCTGGAACACAAGGTGGTAAAGTATTTCGGTTGAAGGGAAAAGGTTTTCCACATACGTCAGAAGTAGGTTGTGGAGATGGATTTGTACGTGTCATTGTTGCAATTCCTAAGAATTTGACCGAAGAGCAGAAAAAAATGATTCAAGAGCTTGCAAAATCTCTTAAAGAGAATTAGACAAAAAAACTTTATTGCATATTTATTCTTCCTTGAATATTCTAAGCTAGAGTTTGAATATTCAGGGAAGAATCATGGAGCGTTTACACTTTATTCACCAAATTGAGCGTTATTTTGAATCTCATAAAATTGTAGCTCTCTTGGGACCTCGACAATGTGGAAAAACGACGCTTGCGAGAATGTATTCTAAGCGGGAAGTGAATTTTTCAAAAAATAATTATTTGGATTTGGAGGCCTCCATTGATGTACAAAGGCTTGTAAATCCCACACTGACACTAGAGTCTTTGTCTGGTCTTATTATCATTGATGAAATTCAGCGTATACCTGATCTTTTTCCCATATTGCGTGTTTTAGTCGATAGAGAAGAAAACAATCAGCGCTATCTTATTCTTGGAAGTGCATCTCGTGAATTGATACGACAATCCTCAGAGAGTCTTGCTGGAAGGATTGCTTATATAGAGCTTACTCCTTTTTCTTTTCAGGAAGTAGATGATATACAAAAACTATGGATACGCGGGGGGTTTCCCCGTTCATTTCTTGCTAAAACAGAACAAGAAAGCGTTGATTGGAGAGAATTTTATATTCGTACATTTCTAGAACAAGATATTCCTAATTTAGGTATTAAAATCCCACCAGATACATTACGTCGTTTTTGGATAATGCTATCACATTATCATGGTAATATTTTTAATAGCTCTGAACTTGCAAGATCTTTTGGGACTTCTGATGTCACGATACGGCGTTACTTAGATATACTTGCTGGAACATTTATGATTAGAAAATTACAACCTTGGCATGAAAATATAAGCAAGCGCCAAGTTAAGGCTCCAAAGATTTATTTTCGAGATAGCGGTATTTTCCACTCTCTTCTTAATATATCTAACCAAGATGAATTACAAGTTCACCCCAAGTTAGGTGCATCTTGGGAAGGCTTTGCTCTCGAGGAGGTTATTAGACATAGGCAAGCCAAAAGCCAAGATTGCTATTTTTGGTCAACTTATGGTGGTGCTGAAGTAGATCTTATTTTGCATCAGAAGGGGACTTTAACAGGATTTGAATTTAAGTATAGCGATGCTCCGCAGTTAACCAAATCGATGCATACAGCTCTTCATGATTTACAGTTAGATCATCTATACGTTATTTATCCAGGGGATGTAGATTATCCATTATCTGAACGAATTTCTGTTAAAGGATTAAAAAGTATTTAAAAACGCTCATTATTAGGATTGTAACATTTTCTTGCCATGACCATGGAGGGCTTATCTGGAAATCCAAGAATTTCACTTACGTGGCTAAATAATTTTGCAGCCTCTTGGAGTTTGTGATCTCTATATGCATAAAGAGCTGACGAGTGAGTTTCAACAGCTTGTATCCATGCATCAGATGCCTCACTGAGAGGACAAATGAGTTCGTAGATTAAGATAAGATCTCTTTTACCTCGTACTTTTGCAAAATCAATAGGGCGTAAAAGCATCTCTTTAGAGACAAGATTTGCAACAAACGGGCTAATAGTAATTTCTGAGCCATACTCTTTATTAATGGATTCAAGCCTGCTTGCAAGGTTTATTGTGTCCCCAATTGCTGTGTACTCCATCTTAGTTTCTGAGCCTATATTTCCAACGATAGCATCTCCTGTGTTGATACCTATTCTGTGGTGTAGTTCTATTTTTCCTTGATCTGTCCACGTTTTTTGAAGCGCTTGTAATTTTTTTTGCATTTTTAGTGCTGCTCTACAGGCCATCAAAGCATGATTTTCAAGGGGTTTTGGAGCGCCCCACAAGGCCATAAGACCATCTCCTACATATTTATCAACGATGCCTCCTGTTGACTCTATTTCAGCGCACATGGCACTTAAATAGGTTCCAAGTATTTTCATTGTTGTGTTGGCAGAGCATGTTTTTGTAAAAGAATTAAAGGAGATAAGGTCAACAAAAAGCACGCTAATATCTTTTTTCTCTCCACTAATTGTAAGAGGCTTATTAGTCTTAATTAGACTAGAAACAAGTTCAACAGGTACATATTTGGCAAAGGATTGAAGCCCTTGTTTTAAATGGTCAATTGCAATGTTTAACGCATTTACTTCCCTTATCCATGTAAGTTTGCTAGCTAGAAATTGTTTAGAGAAATTAAATTGTGTCAATCGATACATCTCTTCTGCACAAGTTTTTAAAGAACAAGAAATGCGAGAAAAGAAGAATAGACTCAGGAGGATACAGACAGAACAGATGGATAATACAATAAAGAATGAGATATGAGTTTGCATGCGGATTGGCTCATAAAATTCATGTTTTGAAATAAGCATGACAAATATCCAGGGAGTGCTTGTGTACATAGGAACCTTTTCAAAAAAGCCAAGAGCATTTTCTGTGTGTAGTACGCCTTTTTTAGAAGACTGTTTTAAAATAGATTCCCATGCCTCTTTCAAATCGGGATTATTTTTGTTTTTGATGTTAGTAAAGCCTGTTTGCACACTTTCTTTAGCATAATCTTTATCGGAATCTAAAAGGATGTCACCTTGTGCATTGACGAGATAGATTTGATGAGATGCATATATTTTTAAGCTTTCAAAAAATAACTTAAGCTGAGAAAGCTCATATTCAATAGCTACAATACCTTTAATTTCCCCATCGATATAAATTCCTCTACCAAAGTCTATACCGATGCCAGGAATGGTTTTATAAAGATAAGGTTCTCCCCAAATTCCACTTGGGTGCTTTAGTGCTAGGTTATAGATGGGTAATTCTTTGTTAGTAGGTGTTGTAATTTTTTGTAGCAATTCAAAAGAGTTGTCTTTGCCATATTTAAAAAGCTCTGTGTGAGGACCTTTTTGAAGCCAAAAATGAATTGCAGCCTCTTTTGTCGCATAGAAAGCAGCAACTGCTGTATCATTAAGTCTATCCAAAAACATCCATTGAAATGCTGGGTTAATTTGTAGGGCATGATAAAAATATTCGAGTAGTTGTTTGTCATTATCAATATCTATTAACTTGCCTTGTAGAAGGTCTAGTAATTCTTGAGTTGCAGGTTCTGCTTGATTAAAAAAAGTTGCAATTTGATCGATTGCATTTTTTCCAATTTGAGTAGACATCTCCTCCCAGAGGTCGTTGACAATCTTTTTTGAGGAAATGAATGCCAAAACCCCAACGCTTATTGAGCCAAGTAGAATCATTATTATAATACTTACAATAAGTGTTGTACGTAATGCAAAGCCATGAGGTTTATTTGAAGAGAGATTTTCACTCATGTTATCCCCTTCTTTAAACCTTCAGTACGGCATTTTTTTGCCATAAAGATAGAGGGTAGATCATTATGTCCTGAAAGTTCACTTACATGATCAAATAGCTTTTCAGCATCAAAGAATTTTTTATTTTTGTAGAGTTCTAATGCCTGGGCATAAACTTCGATAGATTTTGTTAAAGTACTTGTTGACTCCTCAAGAGGGCAAATGAGTTCATAGATGATGATGGGCTCTTGTTCTCCTTTGAGAAGAGTAAAATCAAGAGGTCTAAATAAGAATTCTTTTGAAAGAGGATTTGCAATGTCAGGACCTACAATGATTTCTGTGCCATATGTTTTATTTATAGATTCTAGTCTACTTGCAAGGTTTACAATGCCCCCAATTGCAGTATATTCCACTTTTGTGTCACTACCAATATTACCCACAATAGCGTTTCCTGTATTGATACCCATTCTGTGGCGCAGTTCTGGTTTTCCCTCTTTTTGCCATTTTTGTTGCAGTGCTAGTAATTTTTTCTTCATTTTAAGAGCTGCCCTACAAGCGCATAAAGCGTGGTTATCAAGAGTTTTTGGTGCGCCCCATAGAGCCATGAGACCATCTCCTATGTATTTATCAACGATGCCTCCTGTAGATTCAATTTGTTCATTCATAGAGCTCAAGTATTCTCCTAACAAGCTCATGGTTATATCAGCTGGAAATGTTTCTGAAAAAGATGTGAAGGAAACAATATCTACAAACAACACAGTGATATTCTTTTTTTCACCACCGATTGTTACAGGTTTTCCTGATTGAATAAGCTGTGAAACAAGTTCTGCAGGAGTGTATTTTGCAAAGCACTGAATACCATGTTTTAATTGATCTGTTGCACTATTCATCATATTTACTTCTTGGATAGTTGATACAGTATTAGAGAACGTTTTAGTTGAAACATGAAATTGAGAGAGAGAATACATTTCATTTGCAATTTCTTTTAAGCGCTTAGACACATGTGTAAAGAATAGAAAGCTAAAAAGAATACAAAGGAAACAGATAGATCCTGCAACGAGGATAGAGTGTCTTGTTTGTTCTTGGATTGGGGCATAAAATTCCTCTTTTGAAATGAGTGTCATGACAATCCATGGTGTGTTTGTAATTTCAGGTAGGGTGTCAAAGTATCCAAGAGACGTTTTTGTTTCTATAACACCTTTTGAAGAGGATTGTTTTTTTACATCTTGCCATGCACTTTTTAAAGCATCGTCATCTGAATTTTGAATATTGACAAGGCCAGATGCAAGAGATTCACTTATATAGTATTTAGTGCGATCTGCCAAAATATCGCCATTTTTAGTAAGTAGGTACATATTGTGGGTTTTGTATTTTTGCATCGTATGTAAAAAGCGTTGCAGTTCGGTAAGTTCATACTCGATGACAAGTACGCCTTTGAAAATCCCATCAACGTAAATCGCTTTTCCATAATCGATACCAATACCTTTAACTATTTTATAGGCGTAAGGGTTACTCCAGACTCCTTTTGGGTGTTGATGCGTTAGTTTGTAGATAAGAGATTTATCATGAAAGGGAGCATTTTCTTTTTTTATGGGTTGCAAGGCTTTACCAGGTTCATATTTGTAAAGAGAGACTTCTTGATTTTTACTATTTATTGGATGAGAGATCCAAACGAAAATGCCCGCTACATTTGTTTCTCGAAAAGCTGCAATGGAAGCGCCATCTGGCTGGATGATAAAAATCCATTGAAAACTAGGGTGTTCTTGTAGTTTGGTATAAAAATAATTAATTACTTGGGTTTGATTATCGATGTTGATGATATGATCTTGAAAAAGGTCGATAGTTGTTTTACTTTGGATGGTTGCTTGTTGAAAAAAATTTACAGTTTGGTTAATTGAATTTTTACCTTCTTCTTCAGAAATAACCTTCCATAAGTTATTGACAATTTGTTTTGAAGAGAAAAAGGCGGTGATGCCAACGCCAATTGCTCCAAGTAGTATCATGAACAGGGCAAATACAACTATAGTAGTTCGCAGCGGTATTCCCTGAATGTGTTTGATTGAGTATTTATTAGCAGTGCTTACCATAAACTAACGATGCATAATTTTACTTATACACAAACAAGTTCAAGAATTGGTTTGTGTATACATATGGAATTGTGCATAATATTTTTTAATATTCAATGCGTTTCGGTATACACAAACAAGTTATATTTAAGACGTTTGTTTTTTAGACGTATTTAAGTGTTTATAATAAGAAAGGCACTCTTTTGTTTGTATGATTCCCAGATCCCATAAAAATAGACGAACACCCTCTTCTGTAAGATGAGGCTCATCGTAATCGTCCATGTCAACAATACGTGGATCATAGTAAGTTGAAACATTACTACTTGCATTGTATTCTTGCGCATTTTGGTCATTCGTCTTAAAAACATTAAAATTACGTTGAGATATGTCGCTTAGCCATTCTTGGATAGGTTTCCATGCGATATCTCTGTAACATACCGTGCAATTTTCTTCTATCCGGTATTCAGGTTTAATTTTTTCGTAAAGATACTTTATAAGCAATTCTGGAGTATAAGTTTTTAATAAATCTGTGTTGATGAAATCTAAAAACATATCTGGGGGAATGGGGAGAGGAAGATTTACTTCCATTATTGTAAGTATTTTTTCTGCTAAATTACCTAAAGGGGCTTCAAAATCGAACATGGGTGTTGACAGTTTTGGACGCAAGTTTCTGTGCAGAATACGCTCAAAAATGTTTCTGCCTTTGATTTGGAGGTGGACGGCTCCTCCATAAGGGCGCCATCTATGCCAAAGGCCTGCTTGACACTGATTACTAAGGTGGATATTATTGCTCCCTCCAAGGACATTTAGAGAAAATTCAAATCCTTTGGGAAGGCTTGCTTTAAGGGTTTGTTCTAGTTTACCAATTTGCTCATTGATTAATTCTCCTCTAAGAGTTGCAAGCTTATAATGGGTGGACCATTTAACATCCTTTGATTTTGGATTTAGCATAACATTGATAGCTCTAAGCCATCCTTCTGTACATTGTGTACCTGTTTCAGCAAGTTCCTGGACTTTTGATCCAAAGTTGAGTTTGTCGTTTACTATTTTTGATAATAGTGCTTTAAATACGATGCGGAATTTATCGAAATTAGGGGGGCGCACATCCGTGCAACGATCATTGATAATGCTGCCTTTAAGGCGTTTCCAGCCAGCTTCATTTTTGGTAAGTTTAAGTTGAGTACATTCTTGTTCAATTTGAGTAAAAAGAGTTTCGAAAGAAATTTGCTCAAGATCTTTAAGAACATCTTCAGGTAAAAACGCATTTGTTTCTTTTGCATGTAATGCTGAGTAGTTTAATTCAAAATTTGACGTTTTTTCAAGAATTGTCATAACAAGATCTTTAGCATCTATAATAGATGCTAGATGTCTTTCTGGGGAAATAATATGTTCCCCTGGAGATCCATTTGTAAGAAAATCTGGTAAGTAGGGGATTAGATATTCATTTGTAGTAATGTAATTGAGGAAGCCAAGAGTTACACTGATAAGATGTAAAGCTTTAAAAACAATGTTTTGTGGGTTTGTGAGAGCTGTATAAAATAAGCTTAAGTATTCAACGGGAGTTAAAATAGTTTCTATGTATCCTGGCATGTATCCATAGCGCTTAATTGCAATCAATGCAAGCCCTGCAATGCCAAATGCGCCAATTAAGGTATGGCCAAGTGTAATCATGGCTACATAGGAAACTGCGCAGGCAATGTTGAGGATAGGACCTGCATAGTCAAGAACTTTGTTAATGCCTTTTTCTAATATCTGCACAATGGAAGATAAGTTAATCGCAGTAAATTCTAATGTTTGCTGTAGGTAATTACAGCCTATTTTTATAAGTGGAGCTGTAAGCTTAAAAATTAAAATAATATTTCCAATTGTGCCAAACGAGGAGTTAGATTTTTCATTAGTTGAAACCCATTGAGCATCGAGGGTGCTTGCGCGCATGGCGCTTAGCTGGCTTACGTATAGATGTTGTTGTCCGTCTAAGGCGTAAGCCTCTACATGGTTACTTAAATTAAAATGTGCGCAGTTGAGCGCAATGCTTGCTACCATAAGTTCAAATCCTGCATTTCTTGTAATTTCAGTAGTTTGTCAATTTTTTATTAAGTTTTTATAAAGATTGAATTTTTTGTCTAAAATTTTAGTATGTGAACTATTTTATTGTGTGCTATGAACTTGAATGAACTTTTTCAAGGAGAAAAAATATGTATGCAAAATCGATGGGACTTGTTTGGATTGTTGTACGGGACTTAAAAAAAGCAATCCATTTCTATACAGAAAATGTTGGGTTAAGGCTAATGAATTCTAATGAAGAGTATGGTTGGGCTGAACTTCAAGGATCAGAGGGTGGTGCAAGGCTTGGAATTGCCCAGATGAGGGGCGGCAAAGAGAAGATAAAGCCAGGAGAGAATGCTGTATTGACATTTACTGTTGAAAATATTGAAAAAGCCAAAGCCGACGCTCTCAAGAAGGGTGTAAAGGCTATAGACGACATTGAAGAAGTTGTAGGACATGTCAAGATGCAACTATTTGTTGACCAAGATGGCAATCATTTTCAACTCGTAGAGATGCTAGGAGATCATGAGCATTAAATATCTATAGAGCTAATATTCCATAGTTTTGCATATTCGGCAATGGCTCTATCACTAGAAAAATTGCCCATATTTGCAACGTTTAGAATAGAAGAGCGTGTCCATGCATCTTGGTTGCTGTAGGCGGCACTCACTCTTTTTTGACAAGATATATAAGCTTCATAGTCAGCAAGCACGAGATAGTGATCTCCACCTGAAAGTAGGCTATCGACAATGGGTTTGAAGAGGCCTAATTGGTCTGGTGAGAAAAAGCCATCTCTAATTTGGTCAATGCAGCGCTTGAGGGAGGCATTCTTATTGTAGTACTCATAGGGATTGTAGCCAGAGCGTTTAGTTTCTAGTACTTCTTCTGCAGTAAGACCAAAGATAAAGATATTTTCATCGCCAACTAGGTCTTTGATTTCGATATTTGCACCATCAAGTGTTCCAATTGTCAAAGCACCATTAAGCGCAAACTTCATGTTACTAGTTCCAGAAGCCTCTAAGCCAGCAGTAGAAATTTGTTCTGATAGGTCAATTGCAGGAATGATCATTTCTGCAAGAGAAACACGGTAATTAGGCATAAACACAATTTTTAAGAATTTACTAGCAACAGGGTCATTGTTGATGATTTCTGCAATATTGCAAATAAGCTTAATTGTTAGCTTTGCCATATAGTAGCCAGGAGCTGCTTTACCGCCTACAATGATTGTTCTGGGTACATAGTGAGCATTAGGGTGGTCTTTGATTTGGTTATATAACGTGATCATGTGAAGTGCGTTCATCAACTGTCTTTTGTATTCGTGAAAGCGCTTTACCTGGCAATCAAATAAAGATTCAGCATGCACCTCAATTTCATGGCCGAATCGAATGTGTTGAGCAAGTACCTTTTTATTTTCTTGCTTAACTTTGGCCCATTCTTTACAGAAATTGCTGTCGTTTGCAAATGTAGTGAGTTTTGAGAGTAAAGAAAGGTCTGTAACCCAAGCTTCTCCAATAGAATCTGTAATGAGCTTTGATAAGTTAGGGTTGCAAAGTTTAAGCCAGCGTCTGGGAGTGACACCATTGGTGATATTAAGAAAGTGGTTAGGGTAATATTCATTAAAATCTTTAAAAAGATGAGCTTTTAATAGATCGGAATGTAGAGCAGAAACTCCATTGACAGCATGGCCTCCAACAATTGCAAGATTTGCCATCCTCACTTTTTTCTCTGAGCCTTCTTCAATTAAGGACATTCTTGCCAATTTGCCCACATCACCTGGATAGTGGATTCCTACATCTTCCATCAAACGTCTATTGATTTCATAAATGATTTGCAAGTGTCTTGGAAGCATATTTTCAAGGAGTTTTACAGGCCATTTTTCGAGGGCTTCTGGTAAAATAGTGTGATTTGTGTAACTGAATGTTTTCTTGGTTAAATCCCATGCCTTATCCCAAGAAAGGCCTTCTCTGTCCATGAATAGGTGCATTAGTTCTGGTATAGCAAGAGAGGGGTGTGTGTCATTGAGTTGAATTGCTACTTTGTCTGCAAAGGCATCAAGTGTTTTGTGGTGTTTTTTATAGCGTCTAACAATATCTTGTAGTGTTGCAGAAACAAGAAAGTATTCTTGACGAAGACGTAAATCTCTTCCAACAAACATATTATCATTAGGATAAAGCACGCGAGAGATATTTTCAGTGCGATTGTTATCTTCTACAGCTCGTATATAATCTCCATGGTTGAAATAATTTAAATCGAATCCGCGAGAAGATTTCGCGGACCATAGGCGAAGTGTATTAACAGATCGATTGTTATATCCAGGAATAGGTGTATCATAAGCCATGGCAACAACCTCTTCACGATCTACCCATTGATTGCGCAGTATTCCTTTTTCATCCATAAATTGATGGACTCTGCCTCCATAATAAACAGGATAAAGGTATTCTGGACGGCCAACTTCCCAAGGATTTCCGTAACGCAGCCAATTGTCAGGAGTTTCTATCTGGTATCCATGCTCAATTTTTTGATAGAAAATACCATATTCATAACGTATTCCATATCCGTAAGCAGGAAGACCCATGGTTGCCATTGAATCGAGGAAGCAAGCAGCAAGCCTTCCAAGGCCGCCATTACCAAGGCCCGCATCCCATTCGATATAGCTCATCTCTTCAAGGTCATATCCAAGATCTTTGATAGCATCTTCACAATATTCATAGATTCCTAAGTTGATCATGCTGTTTTTTAGCGATTGCCCCATTAAAAATTCTAGGGAGAGATAGTAGACTCTTTTAGCATCCTGGTCGTAATAGGCTCTTTGAGATTCCATCCATCTTTTTATCATAAGATCGCGTATAGTATAGGCAAGTGATGTGTAGACATCCCTTCTTGTTGCTGTATAGCGATCTTTTGCAATGGTATAGTTGAGGTGGTGGATAATAGACTTTTTTAGGAAGGTAGAGTCGATGTTTGTGTGGTTAACTAGAGGTTCTTGAGATTCTTGTGAGTTCTTCATAAGAGTCCTATTCCTTATTGTAAATGTTTTATTTTCCATTCTACTGGTAGATCATCTTTTGTAAAGCAAAAAATTAAATATTAGTTAATTTACTATTTTAACTCAGGTAACTGCAAGAAACAATCGATTGATTTTTAAGGGGTTTAGGGTGTATATACACACCAACTCAAAAATTGATGAATTTATGTCTGTAATTTCTACTAAAGTACATTGGCAACTGCGTTTGAAAGAATTTGTTCCCAAGCTTGTAACTTGCTTGAAAGAGGGGTATACCCTTAAAACGCTTGCACATGACCTTTCTGCAGGGATTACGATAGGGATTATTTCACTGCCTCTTGCAATGGCTTTTGCAATAGCATCGGGGCTATCTCCTGAAAAGGGCTTATTTACATCGATTATTGCAGGTTTTTTGATCTCTCTTTTAGGGGGGAGTAGAGTCCAAATTGGAGGACCTACGGGTGCATTTGTTGTTGTTGTACTAGATATAGTTAATAGGACTGGTTATGAAGGACTTGCAATAGCAACAGTCTTGGGTGGCTTTTTACTTATTTTGATGAGTATCTTTCGTTTTGGAGCCTTTTTAAAATTTATTCCTTACCCTGTAATTACAGGTCTTACTGCAGCCATTGCCGTAGTTCTTTTTACATCTCAAATGAACGATTTTTTTGGACTAAGTATTGCAGCATCCTCAACTGATTTTTTTGGGAAGTGGCAATTAGTCATAAATAATATTACAACACTCAATCAATGGGCTCTTGGTATAGGTCTCTTTACTATTTTTACGATACTTTTTTTTAGAAGATATTTTCCAAGAATTCCAGGGGCAATTATAGCGGTTATTCTTTGCTCTATAGCTGTGTATCTCTTGGATTTACCCGCTGAAACAATTCATACAAAATTTGGAGTTATTCCATCTGTTCTGCCAGCACCCTCTTTTCCAAATTTTTCTCTTGCAAATGTGCGGCTGCTTATGCCAGATGCTATCACAATAGCAGTGCTTGCAGGGCTTGAATCTCTTCTTTCAGCAGCCGTTGCTGATGGAATGACGGGGTATCGTCACAAGTCAAATTGTGAGCTTATGGGACAGGGCATCGCCAATATTTTTTCAATTGTATTTGGAGGAATTCCTGCAACGGGTGCAATTGCAAGAACGGCTACTAATGTCCGCATGGGGGCAAAGACGCCCGTTGCAGGCATAATTCATGCAGTTACACTCTTTTTTATCATGCTTTTTTTTGCAAATGGTGCTGCAACGATTCCTCTTGCAGTACTTGCTGGGATTTTGATTGTAATTTCATGGAATATGGCAGAGGTGGGTCATATTATAGAAATTTTTAAAGGTCCAGTAGGTGATACATTACTCATGCTTGTAACTTTTGCTGTAGCTATTTTGATAGATATTACAGTAGGAGTAGAGATCGGCATATTACTAGCTGCACTTTTTTTTATGAAACGTATGGCAGATGCTACAAATTTAACAAGAAAAGTACTTACAGGTTCTCTCTTTGAAAATAGCGAGCAAAAAGATCCAGACGCTCTTTTTAAAAAAGAAATTCCTGAAGGCGTAGAAGTGATTCAAATCAATGGCCCACTGTTTTTTGGTGCTGCAGATGTTTTAAGTGAAGCTTTGCGCTATGATCGAAAAGATATAAAAATTATCGTTTTAAGAATGAGCCATGTACCTGTTATTGATATGACAGGATTGCGCTCACTACAACTTTTTTATGAGCGCTGTTTAGAAAAAGAAATTACTTTGTATTTATCTGGTATTAACCAGAAAGTTCTTTTAGCTTTGCAAAAGATAGGTTTATATGAACTCATAGGTGAAGAGCATTGTTTTGCTCATATTGATGATGCTCTTTTATTTGCACAAAAAAAACTGGAGGCAGAAAACAAGAGTGCTGTGCTATAATCGCGTATGAAACTTTACTAGGTAGTGATGGCTAGATATAATTTTTTTCCAAGCAATCAAAAATTGCTTCTTGAAGAGCTTGCAAAAGATGTTTTATTAGAAGATCTCAAGCAAATGCTTTTAATTCGTAATTTTGAAATTAGAGCTGAGTCTGCATATCAACATGGCCATATTGGAGGTTTTTTTCACTCCTATATGGGGCAAGAAGCAATTCAAGTAGCAGCCTACCGTGTATTTGGAAAAGAGCATTGGTATGTAACCTCTTATCGTTGTCATGCACTTGCGCTACTTCTAGGTGCAACACCTGACGCTCTTATGGCAGAGCTTTATGGAAAAGTTACTGGCAATGCACAGGGCAGGGGTGGTTCTATGCATTTTTTTACGGAAAAACTTTTAGGAGGGCATGGCATTGTAGGTGGACAGATACCTATTGCCACGGGCGCTGCATTTACTTCTAAGTATTTAGGTAAAAAAGATGAGTGTACACTCTGCTTTTTAGGAGATGGTGCTGTTGCACAAGGCTCTTTTCATGAATCTTTGAATTTAGCAGCTCTTTGGAAGCTTCCTTGCATCTATATTATCGAAAATAATCAGTGGGGGATGGGAACATCTGCTACAACTGCAATTGCAGTAGATCAGATAGCAGAGAGAAAAGCTCCTGGCTATAATATGAAGAGCTATACGTTTGATGGTATGGATTATTTCAATTGTTTTGCTGGTTTTAAGTTTTTAAAAGAAGAGATGAGTAGGACAGAAGAGCCTATTCTTGTAGAAGTTGTTACTGAGCGTTTTAGGGGACATTCGATTTCTGATCCTGGTCTTTATCGCTCAAAAGAAGATTTGCATGCTTGTATGTCTAAAGACCCTATTCTCATTTTAAAAAATATTTTAATAGAAAAGGGCTTTTTGACAGAGGATTTGTATAAGATAATGGATAAACAAGCAAAGGATTGCATGGTCGAATCGATGCGGTTTGCTGAAGAGAGTCCATGGCCAGATCCTATCCATTTAGAGGAAGATGTTTTTGCACCTTAAAAAAGGGGTTTTGTGAGTACTCAGTTAGTAGAAATGCGAGAAGCACTTAGACAGGCACTTGATGAAGAGATGCAAATGGATAGTCGCGTGTGCATATTAGGTGAAGAGGTTGGTGCTTATAATGGTGCTTACAAGATCACAAAGGGTATGTTGGATAAATGGGGTCCAAAAAGGGTGGTCGATTGTCCTATCTCAGAACTTGGGTTTGCAGGCCTTGCAATAGGATCTGCAATGACGGGTTTGCGTCCTGTCGTTGAATTTATGAGCTGGAATTTCTCTTTTGTTGCAGCAGACCAACTTATTTCTAACGCATGCAAGATGTATTACATGTCAGGAAATAGATTTTCTGTTCCTATTGTTTTTAGAGGACCCAATGGGTCTGCAGCACAAGTTTCAAGTCAGCACTCACATTGCGTAGAAGCACTCTATGGTAATTTTCCAGGCTTTATTATTTTAGCTCCTAGTAACCCTTATGATGCAAAAGGACTACTAAAGTCTGCAATACGTAATAATAATCCAGTTCTTTTTTTAGAGTCGGAGCTTTCCTATGGAGATAAGATGGACATTCCTACCGGGGAATATCTGGTTCCTATTGGAAAAGCGCGCGTTGTAACTCAAGGAAGTGATATTACGCTTGTTTCTCATAGCAGAATGGTTTTATTTTGTGAGCTTGCGGCGATAGAACTTGCAAAACAAGGTATTAAGGTAGAACTTATCGATCTTCGTACGGTAAAACCCTTAGATATTGCAACGATTTGTAATTCAATTAGGAAGACACATGGATGTGTGATTGTTGAAGAGGGACACTCCTTTGCAGGCATTGCCTCAGAAATTGGATTTCAAGTAATAGAGCACTGTTTTGATTACCTTGACAGACCCCTTGTTAGGGTGTGCCAAAAAGAGACTCCTATGCCTTATTCTAGAGTATTAGAAGAAAAGACTCTGCCAAATGTCGATCGTATTATCCACTCAGTAAAAAAAGCGCTCAATAAGGAGTAATTGTTTTTATGCCATTTACATTTACAATGCCCAAGCTATCTCCTACGATGACAGAAGGAACAATTGCAAAATGGCTTAAAAAAGAGGGCGAATTTATTGAAGCCAATGAAGTGTTTGTTGAAATTGCAACAGATAAAGCAACAGTTGAGCATGCAGCTCTCGATGAGGGGTGGCTGCGCAAGATATTAGTTCAGGCGGGGGATGAAGTACCTGTCAATCAAAGTGTTGCAATATTTACTGAAAAAAAAGATGAAAGCATAGAAGGATATGTTCCAGAGGGTATTGCGCCTGTAAAAAATGGTTCTGTTACAACAGAAAAGGAATCTTTAACATCCATAATAAAAGAAAACAAGCCACAACCAACAACGGCTGCATTTAAAGAGACTTTATTTGCAATAGAGCCTCCAATAGATGTCGAAGGGCCATGGAGCACATCCATTGATGAAAAGGGCCGCGTTAAAGCATCTCCACTTGCAAGAAAGCTTGCTAAAGAAAAAAATCTAGATCTTGCAACAGCAACGGCTACAGGCCCAGGTGGCAGAGTGACAAGTAAGGATCTTGCAACTGCTCAAATGGATGCAGGAGCTGTTTTTGGCAGCAACAAACACCCTGACATCCCATCTGGCACGTATGAAGAGGAAAAACTTTCACCTTTAAGAAAAGTGCTTGCAGAAAGACTTCAGCAAGCAAAAATGTTTGTACCCCACTTTTATGTAGGAGTGGAAATCGATGTATCTGCTCTGGTAGCTCTTCGTGATCAGTTAAAAAATCATGACATTAAAGTAACTTATAATGATCTCATCTTAAAAGCTGCGGCCCTTGTTTTACGAAAGCATCCTGGTATTAACAGTGGCTTTAATGCAGCAAATAATACAATCGTTCGTTTTAAAACAATAGACATCTCTGTTGCAGTTAGTTTTGAAGGAGGACTCATCACTCCTATTGTGCGCCATGCCGATTTTAAAAATGTGGGTCAAATTGCAAGTGAAGTAAAATTTCTTGCAGACAAAGCAAGGAATGGAAAGCTTCAGCCACATGAATATAAGGGAGGCTCTTTCACAATTTCTAATTTAGGAATGTTTGGCGTAGATACTTTTACTGCGATAGTCAATCCGCCGCAAGCTGCCATTCTTGCAGTGGGTGGCATCATGGATAAACCTGTTGTTAAGGCAGGCGCTGTAGTTCCAGGAAAGCTCTTAAATCTAATTCTTTCTGCAGATCACAGAGTTATCGATGGATCTGCCTCTGCTGCTTTCCTAAAAGAGTTACAACATGTTCTTGAAAATCCATCTATCTTACTTTTATAAGGAGTTTGAATTTATGACAATGCCATTAGAAAGCGACAGTAAATACTATCCTGTTGAAAATGCACCAAATACGTTAACATCGGTTAGCAATTCAACAGGTAGAAGATCTATGTGGGGTGGAACAATTCCTGATACTCCTGACAATAGAATTGAAGGAGTGGCCTTAAGGAGCATGCCAAACATTGTTCAAGATTAAATTAACCTGGACTCTCCACATTGTACGGGCATTAGCTGATATGCTAACGCTGATTTCTAACTTATCTGTCTATAGACACGTTTTTCAAAATCGGTAAGGTTTTGTAGTGTTATGTTAGTGAGCCTATTTTTTTTTGAGAACATCTGCAGCTTTTGATGATACAATAATTCCAGCATAGTTTTTAGGAAGAAAAAAATCGCTTTTACCCCATTGATCTAGTGCTATGTACAATCCTTTGTAATATTTTCCAAATGGACCTGTTGGTACCAAACGCTTTTCTATGATTTCTGATCTATTCCAATCAACAGGACCGCATATACCAGTTATGGATAAATCATGATAACCTACAATTTCACGTTTTTGTTTATCAAAAATTTTTATCGGAAATGTTTGCCACCCAGTCAAATTGTTGTTTTCTAAAACAAATTTCATTTTATCTGAAATCAGATGTAGTAAAGATCCAGTTCTAATTATATCATCAAATTTTTTTCCAGATTCTTTTTTAAAGATAACAGCAGCAATTAGGAGCGGGATGTTTTACGAAAGAAAATAGGAAATTATAAGAAAATTCTTCTCATAGAAATGACATGTTAACGTAAAATGCAAAAAATTATTATGTATATTTTGTGATAGCGTTTTCAACGAGTACGTTGCATTATAATGGACCCCGAAATTTAGACACCCCAAATCGCGCAACTTTCTGATAAACTAAACGCAGAAAGGATAGCAACTATGGGAAAGTACAATCAATATACGGCAGAATTTAAAATGAAAGTGGCCCTAGAGGCCGCACA
>JARLHF010000006.1 GCA_031292375.1 Chlamydiales bacterium | reverse complement strand
TGTTGGTGAATCAGTTTATGTCTTTAAGATTAGAATTTTTATCTCTCATAAAGACAAAACTGTTACCTATGTTGGTGAATCAAACTGTAACCTATGTGGGTGAATTGGACCGCATCATAAATGATAAATTATAAGTCTCCGCGTCTCCGCGTCTCCGTGTTTTAACTATTCAAGTTATTGATTAGCAGATAGTTGAAAATCGAGCTGGCGTTATTTAATAGAGGATCAATTCCAAAGCCACCCAGATCTATCTCTTTGTTTTTTAATACCGATGTTTGATATCTCTTACCGCCTATTAAACTTTCAGCCCGCCTTTCTGGTATTTCATCATAATTCTGGAAAAGATCTGTTTGAGTTTTTTTATGTAATTGTATATCAGGACTTGGCATATAGTAACCCGAAATTAAGCTTTATTATACCTTTTATGCATAATACAACATTAATTACAATTACGTATAAATCTTTGCATATTTTTGTGAAGGGAACGGAAGAGGTAGGATTCGAACCCACGGTCCCTTGCAGGACTTCTGTTTTCAAGACAGACGCAATCGGCCACTCTGCCACTCTTCCAAGATAATAACCTAAGTTTTGGGTTTAAATTACTCAATCTTGGGGATCTTCCGGTAACTTTTCAATCTTTTTTGCTCGTTTATAGTTTTTGAATATGAACTTCACAAAAATGATTGAAAAATTATCCAAAAATCCCCTCTAACCTTGAGTAATTTAAACCCCAAACTCAGATTAATAGATTTTTAAAGAACGAATGGAGTTTATAACGTAAAGGGATGTTTGTCGTCAAGAAATATTGATTTTAAGGAAACTGTTGTAAAAAGCGCATATCGTTTTCTGTAAACATTCTAATATCAGAAATGCCTTTTTGGACCATTACAAGCCGCTCAATACCCATTCCCCAAGCATATCCAGAATATTCTTCAGGGTCTATTCCACTGTTTTTAAGCACTTCTGGATGAACCATACCAGCACCCGCAACTTCTAGCCACCCAGTATGTTTGCAGGTAGAACATCCTTTTCCCTTACAAAGCACACAAAGAATATCCACTTCTAGCCCCGGCTCCACAAATGGGAAATAACTAGCACGAACTCTCGTCCTAATATCATCACCAAAGAGTTTTGCATAAAACTGCTCTAAAGTCGCAAGCAAATCTGCAAATGTAACCCCTTTATCAATGTATAAGCCATCTACCTGATGAAAAAATACATGTGATCTTGCCGTTACTTCTTCATTGCGATAGACATTACCAGGACAAATAATACGAATAGGAGGCTTTATCATCTCCATAATACGTATCTGTATGTTTGTTGTATGAGTACGCAGCAAGATATCAGGAGAAATATAAAAAGTATCTTGCATATCTCTTGCAGGATGATCTTTTGGATAATTAAGCGCTTCAAAATTGTAATAGTCTGATTCAATATCTGGGCCATATTGAACAGAAAAACCCATGCTGATAAGAACTTCTAAGACCTTGTCTTGCATCTGTAAAACAGGATGTCTACGTCCTAAAAATTTGCGTCTTCCGGGCAAACTTATATCTATAGATTCTTGCTCTATTCTACTTGCTTCTTCTAAAAGACAAAGTTTTTCAGATAGATGTAAAATAGAATTTTCAACTTTCTCTTTTAAATCATTAACCAGCTTGCCAGCAAGTGGTTTATCACTTACAGGAATCTGCTTTAAATGAAGCATGAGCGCCTGAATAGGCCCTTTCCTACCCAAAAACTTTAATCGAGCATCTTCTACTTGCTTAAGTTCTCTTATTTCTTTTAAAGCACTTTCTACTTCGTGATTTATATCAGCAATTAAAGACTGCAACAAGGCAATAGAAGATTCGCTAGCACTATCCTTAGAAGAATTCATATCCGCTACCTAAAATTTGAAAGCTGCGAATTTTACACCGCAGCTTTCTTTATTAATGCAAGTTTTGGCAACTAAAGCTAATACACAAAGAAGTGTACAAGGAGGCTTAGCTCCTCATAGCTTAAGACGCAAGTGCGCCCTTTGCTTGTGTTGCAACGGCTGCAAAACCATTCGGATCTCTTATGGCCATATCTGCAAGCATTTTGCGATTAAGCATACATCCTGCTTTTTGTAAGCCATTAATAAACTTGCTATAAGAAATTCCATTCATCTTGGCAGCAACATTAATGCGCATAATCCACAAACTTCTAAAATCACTCTTTTTTTTCTTTCTATGAATATAATTATATGACAAGGCTTTCATCACAGCATCGCCAGTTTGTCTCAAGTGGTTTTTACGATCTCCCCAAAAACCTTTTGCTAACTTGAACAATCTTTTACGACGTCTATGTGCAGCCAGAGCATTTGTAACTCTAACCATGGTATAACTCCACTATTTTTTAAATTAAACACCCATAAGGCGTTTATACATCTTTAATTGACCCTCATCTACAAGAGCAGGTGTCGCCAAATGGCGCTTTCTCTTCGATGATTTTTTTGTTAAATTATGACGTCTTTCTGGATGTCCTCTTTTTAACTTTCCAGTTCCAGTCACTTTAAATCTTGACACAACTGCTTTGCGCGTCTTCATTTTCGGCACGATACTTCTCCTCAAATCACTCTTTCATAAAGTTCTCATAGCCCCTAATACTCCGACATATAAGGGCTCAAACGTTCGGGTTACGAATCATACGCAAAAACACCTAATCTCTGCAAGAAATTAGAATGAATTTATGTTGTTTCTATCTTCTTTTTCCCCCCGGGAGCAAGCACAGTCGTAAGAGTGCGCCCCATCATTTTCAAAGGAGCTTCTGGTGTTGCAATATCTTCAACATCTACAAGCATCTTACGAACAATAGACTCACCAATTTCTGTATGAACCATCTCGCGACCTCTAAAAGTACAAGTAACTTTTACTTTATTCCCCTTCGCGATAAAATCCCTTAAATGCTTTTTCTTCGTTTCAAAATCATGATTATCAATATTGGGCTTTAGCTTGATCTCTTTTACTTTAATCTGATGCTGTGCCTTTTTATTTTCCTTCTCTCGTTTAGTTTGATCATAACGAAACTTACCAAAGTTGATGATCTTACAAACGGGAGGCTCTGCTGTTGGAACAACTTCAACAAGATCAAGGCCTGACTCTTCTGCAAGAGCAAGCGCTTCTCTAACCGATATAATACCAACCTGGCCACCATCTGGGCCTATTACCCTAACTTTCGGCGCTCGAATTTCTCTATTAATTCTCAAAGTTAATTTATTCTCCGCTCTATTCTCAACAATCAAGTTTATTCACTGGACTTGATTTATAACATCCAGATTACTTGAGCCAAGTTTTGTTAATTTCTTGATAAAGCAACTCAATTCCATTTTTACAGGCTCTTTTTGATTTAAACCTCTAATCATAAATTGCTTTTCTCTTACTATTTCATCCTCTATTTCTCTATCATCTATCAAGACAATATAAGGAACTTTTTCTAATTGAGCTACATGTATTTTATGCTCTAACTTATTCTCAGACTTATTCTTAGAGCAATCTACAAAAGCTCTTATTCCCGCCTGTAAAAATTCTCTCCTTACTTTCTCTGCATAGCAAATAGAAGAAGCTCCACACGACCTACACACAATACGCACCTGTTCTGGAGCCATCCAAAACGGTAATATTCCCGCATATTGTTCTATTAAAAGGGCCATTAAACTTTCTAAAGAACCACACACATTAGCAGCAACAAGAAAAGGCACATTTTTCTTGTTCTTTTCATCTATATAAGTAAGCCCCATTTTTTCAGGAAAAAATGTATTTAACTCAATATAAGGCCCTTCCACCTTCCTTCCTAAAGCATTCTTAAAAAAGAATTGCAATCTAGGTCCCGTTCTAAACTCTGCCTCATCTCTTGCTTCTTCAACAACCTCGCAAAGAGGGCTATTTACCTTCTTTGATACATTTGCGTATACTTCTTGTAAAATCCCTCGTGCTTCTTGCCAAAAAAAGCGAGAATGACCCCTAGGGGCTTTATCAGAACTTAAACACAAAACATGGTCAATCGAAAAGATTTTAATGATTTTTAAAATGAAATGCAAGAGACAAGTAATTTCCTCTTGAACTTGAGCGCGAGAACAAAAAATTGTTGCTATATCGCTTATAACGCTCTCTTTTTCATAAAAGCAAGGCTCTCTTGTTTCGATATTTAGATTATATTTATCATAAAATTCAAAATAGCGCAGCGGCAGCGAAAGTTCTAAATGCTCTTCAGATTGAAAATTACAAGCATGCATACACGCACTTAATGAAGAATTCAAGAAAAAATCATCTATATTTTCTTTGCGAATACCAAGCCTTTGTAGTAGCCTTGCATCCCCTAATCGTGGTGTAATCTCTTCTGAAAAACCATGATTTTCATACTCATGTCTAAAAAAGTCTTGAAGGATTCTGAGAAAAATAACACCCTTTTTTTGAAGCATAATTTTCCCATCCAACTCATCTAAAACCGAAATGAATTGCAGCTCCTTACTAAGCTGTATGGGATCTCGTGCCTTTGCATCCTCAAACTTTTTTAAAAATTTTTTAATCTCGCTTTTCGTTTCAAATGCAATAGCATCAATGCGTATTATTTTTTTAAAATCACTTGTTCCAATTTGCTTCATTCCTTGGATCTTAAAGGAAAGCGTATCTTTTGTTGACCTAACATAGGGCTCTTTACAAAGATCGCAAAAATCATCCACACAAAACAGTGAAACCAAATTAGTATCTAAGCTGAGAGCACGCTCTGCAAGAATATTTTGCTTATTATGCCGAAAATACATAGCTGCATTCTCGCGCATCATTGTCTTGGAATGTACAAGCCTATCCTCACTTGCAATAAAGCGCATACGCTCTTCTAAAAGTTGCAAAAAATGTGCGTCAGGTGTTCCTGAAAACATAAAATCATAAAAAAATCCAAACGCATGGCTCTTACCTCCGGCCAACTGTGCATCTGGAAACAAGCTCAGCACAGCAATTGCCATAAGCTCTGCAGTTGAGCGTCTCTTGATATCTAGGGGGGTCATTAATAGAACTTATTTATGTATAATTATGGGATATGGCTGACTCGAACAGCCGACCTCCACGATGTCAACGTGGCGCTCTAACCAACTGAGCTAATACCCCCGATAGAGGGCAGAATAATAACGAAATCGCCCCAATTTTATCAATAGACTTCTTGCATAAAGTTATTTGATAGCTGTAAAAATCCCAGAAAGAATTTCATCATGCTCCATAGCCCTAATAAAATGACTCCATGCATTCACTCTAAAATCATAAGCATCACTACCAAGCTCTGAAGAAAATTTTTCTTTAGCACTTTTAATACGCTCAATATCTCTTTGCGTATAAACAATTTGCTTATCAGAAATATCTGTGTAAATAACATCCTTGAACTTAGCACGCTTAATTAGTTCTTGATATTTTTGCGGAGTAATTAGGTAGCAAAATCCATTATCAATGTGTACATCATCTTTTGCAGAGTCAATAGCCAAGGCTTTTTTCAGAAATTCAGTAAGATCAAGCGAGCGTGCTAACCAATCCTCTGTTACAATTCTTCCACCTGGTTTTAACACACGATGCATTTCTTCTAAATACGCTTGTCTATCCAAAACAGACAAGTGAGCAAACATTTGCTTACAAAAAACAAGGTCAAAAGTATCTGCAGAGAATTCCTTAAGACTAATACGATTATTTAAAGTTTGAAAAAAAACTTTTCCCTTCAAATACCCTCTATGCCTTTCTAATAATTTCTCCGCACACAAAATCATGTAAGGTTCGAAATCTACTCCTGTTATTTCTACATCATTTTTTTTTGCCAAATAAACATCCACACCACCCAGCCCACAACCCACATCTAATATTTTCTTGCCTTCAAGCTCAATATTTGCAAGCATAGTATCTATAAGTTCTGTCCCTCCTGAAGAGATCATACCCTCACTTCCATATATAAACTCTAAGGAGCGTAAAAAATGAGGAGAATACAGATTAGATAACCGATTTTTGCTAAGAGACTCGCTCGGATTTGTATTTACAACTACTGACTTAAAACTAGGCGATTGAAGTAACATTTGCATTCCTTGTTGATCTTAACACACGCACAGGTATACACAAACAAGTTCAAGAATTGGTTTTTGAACTTGTTTGTGTATAGTGTGTAGATTAACACTTCAATTGTCAATTCTTTCTTGAATTTAAGGAAATTATACAACTATGAAATTTTCCCATCTTTCATTTGCGCACTCTTATTGGACGTCTCACCTATATATCGGGGCATCTGTGATCGATGCAACCTGTGGCAATGGCCACGATGCGCTTTTCATTGCCAAAAAAATTCTAAACAATACTCAAGGGTCGCTTTATATTTTTGATATCCAAGAATCAGCTATCAACCAAGCAAAAACGCATCTCTCTTCTCACTTAGACAAGGAAAGTTATAAGCGAGTGCACTTTTACAAACAATGTCACTCTAACTTTCCAAATGAACTTCAAGAAAAATCTATAGATCTTATAGTGTATAATCTTGGCTACCTTCCGGGGGGCAATAAATCCATTACAACTACAAAAGAAACCACACTTATAAGCCTAGAACGTTCTTTAAAACTCATTAAACCCTTAGGGCTTATAAGTATTACTTGTTATCCTGGGCATCTTGAGGGGGAAAAAGAAGAAGAGCTTTTACTCACTTGGGCAAAAAGTTTAGACCCTCTTAATTGGTCAGCCTCTTTTCATAAACGCATTAACTATTCTAAAGCCCCAAGCGTATTGTTCTTATGTCGCCTGTAATGAGCTTGCAAAACCCTAAAGGTCTCTTCTGGGGCCCATGATGAGCCAAGAGCAATGTTTGGTTTTACGCTTCCATGAAAGTCGGAGCCACCGGTAGCGAGCCAATTTTTAGAATGAGCCAGACGAAGCCAACCTGCCACCTCGCTTTCAGAAAATCTTGCATAATAAACTTCAATACCATCAAAATTCATTGAAGTCAAAGCTTGAATAACAGACACATCCCCAATTAAGTGTGGATGAGCAATCACTGCAAGACCACCAGAATGATGAATATAATCTATAGTCTCCTCTGCGCTAAAATATTCTCCTTCAGCATAGCAAGGACACCCTTCTCCGATATATTTATTAAATGCCTCACGAATAGTTCTAACATAACCCTTTCTCAAAAGCGCTTGCGCTATATGAGGCCTTCCAACGGAATGTGGTGGCATTTCGGGATTAATTATAAGTTCATCTTCTGTAATAGACATCCCGCGTTTTGCTAGTTTATCCAAAATAACCAGATTTCTCTTATTCCTTCTTTCATGATGTTTAGAACAAAAAGCATCTATTTCTTTGTTATCAAGTGAAAAGGCATAGCCTAAAATATGCACGGAATAATTCTTGTAATGCGAAGAAAATTCTACTCCTGAAACCATTTCTATATTCAGTTCCAAAGCCACAAGAAGCGCTTCTTGATAAGCTTGGATTGTGTCATGATCTGTAATGGAAAGAGCAGAAAGTCCACATTTTTTTGCATGATACAACAATTCTTTTGGCGTCATAGAACCATCTGAACATGTTGTGTGACAATGTAGATCTGCTTTAAAATTCAATTTTTTCTCCAATTAAGCGAATCTCTTCTCTTAGTTCAATGCCCATCTTTTCTTTAACTTGCGATTTTATAAGCTGAACAAGCCTAAGAACATCTTGAGCACTACCAGACCCCGTATTTACAATAAAATTGGCATGCTTTTCAGAAACCTTTACACCACCTAGTGAAATCCCCTTTAGCTCAGACATTTCAATGAGTTTGCCTGCAGAAAGGCAACTCTCTTCTTTCTGGCCTTTAGGATTTTGAAAAACACATCCTGCTGAGGGCTCATTTAAAGGCTGGGTTTTCTTTCGGTATTGAATAATCTCTAATTGCCTGCCTCTTGCTAACTTACATTCTTCCAACTTAAATGTTGCTGCAACAATTACACCTCTCATCTCTTGAAAAGAAGATTTTCGATAACCAAATGTAAGCTCATCTTTTTCAAAAACTCGAACATCTCCATCATTTGAGACATACTCGACACTTTCTAATGACTCACACACTTCCTTTCCATTTGCTCCCGCATTCATAAAAACGGCTCCACCTACAGATGCCGGTATACCCGCAGCAAACTCTAGCCCCGAAAATCCAAGACGAGCTGTCTGAGAGCCCAGTAAAGAAAAACTATAACCCGCTCCCACTCGAAACCGATTTTTCTTAACTTCCATGAAATCGATTTTATTGATAATAACTAGACCACGAAAACCAAGATCACTGAAAAGACAGTTAGAACCCTTTCCAATAACAAAATAATCTAAATGATTGCTTTTACAAAAATGTAATACTTGTATGAGAGTCTCGATGTCTCTTGCCTCTATACAATAGTCTGCAGGTCCACCCAGACGAAAAGTAGAAACCTTTGAAAGCAGTTCATTCTTTTTAAAATCATCGTAAGAAATCATGTCTCTTCTAATGGCACAGCAATATCTTTTAGTGCAACTTCTTTGGCAATTTCTTCACTTTGCAAAAGTTTTTCTGTGCTTTCACTTAAGAGTTCATTATCTTCTTTTTCACCAATAGACTTCTTATAAATTGTATCAAGCAAAGCATTTACAAAGGAAGCTGCTTCCTTTGTACTAAACTTGCGAGCAAGACGCATAGCTTCATGAATAGCCACTTTTTCTGGGATGGAGTCGTCATAGAGCATCTCAAATATACCCAAACGAAGCACATTCTTTTCAAGTCGTTGAATACGCCCAAGATCATATGTTGTAGATGTTTCTCTAATGAGCTTGTCAATAAGATCTATCTTCTCAAAAACCAAAAGCATGCGCTCAAAGGCTTCTTTAACATTTTTCTTTGTTACTTCTAAAGTTTCCATCACAAGCTCTTGCATCTCATCTTCTGTTGTGACGGCAAGATCATAACTATAAAGAAGCAACAAAACAATTTCTCGAAACTTTTGTTTTGGCACGGCCATAATAATATACCCAAAAATCCAGTTTGGAAGAGTGTAGCATAAACTCTTTTTAGTACGCTAACAATAATGCTATTGATAATTATTTATTTATACTCTATACTGCTTTGCTGATTCAAAAAACAATGGCTCTTCATGAATAAACCTATTCGCTCTCAAACATCATCCAATACATCTTGGCAAGAAGTCTCAAAATGGTACGACAATACAGTTGGAGAGGACGGACATTATTACCACAAAAACATTATTTTACCTCGTCTTCTAAAACTGATGAATTTGGAAAACATACAAAATCCAACTCTTTTAGATATCGGATGCGGTCAAGGCGTTCTTGCAAGAAGCTTGCCATCTCATGCTACATATGTTGGCGTAGATGCAGCAAGTGCTCTCATTCAGGCAGCAAAGCGGCATAACACCTCTTCTCTTCATACTTATTTTCAATTTGATGCAACTAAGCCCTTCAATCTAAAAAGACAAGATTTTTCTCATGCGTTAGTTATACTTGCCCTACAAAATATGGAAGATCCCCAAGGAGTCTTTAAAAATGTTAAAGCTCATTTACAAGAAAAAGGATCTCTCATCATAATTATGAACCATCCTTGTTTTCGCATTCCAAGACAGTCTTCATGGGGCATTGACAATGATAACAAGCTCCAATATAGACGAGTTAACCGCTACTTAACTCCTTTAAAAATACCTTTACAGGCAAATCCAAGCCAAGGATCCTCATCTAAAACCACGTGGTCCTTTCACTTTCCTATCTCGTACTATACAACACTTCTTAAAGAAGAAGGCTTTGTAATTTCTTCTATAGAGGAGTGGGCATCTGATAAAATCAGTGTTGGCAAAAATGCCAAAATGGAAAACAGATGCCGAGAGGAATTTCCCCTCTTCCTCATGCTAGAAGCTAGACTTTAAAGGCAGTTCTAAACCCTGTTCAGCAGTAAGTTCTCTATGCTGTACATAAACTCGTCTAAGACGTGATTGCTGGTCAAACTGTAGATAAAAACCAAGCCAGCCTTTATTAAAGTAATAGGAAAAAAGTGAATGCCCTGAAAAGCGTTCTTTACGAAGAGCTGAACCAAACGTTGCCTCAGCATCCAATCGAGACATATATTTTACAAGTTTTGTAGGAGATGTTGTTGGGCTAGTAAGTAATCGTATAAAATCTGTAAAGACAAGATTGTTGTTTGCTTGAATACCAAGGGCTCTTGCAACATCTTCTGGAAGGGAAACAGGATACTGTAGACGCCAATAAAGCTGCAATATTATATTTAAAACTTTCATTTAACCTCCTTGTTTTTAAGTAACCAGGACTTAAGCTCGGTTAGGGTTATATCAAAAAATCTAATAACAAACAAGATAGTTTGAAAAGAAGAATTCCTATTGAAAAAAAGTTTACCCATATATATAAGCCTAAACTTTACTCACTTGGAGCTTTACCGTGCTAGGCATATTCCTTGATCTTGAAACAAATGGCTTAAACCCTTTTAAACATAGGGTGCTAGAAATCGCTCTCAAAATTATAGATCTCTACACAGGCAAGCTAGTAGGCCAGTATGATTCTATTGTACAACACCCCCTATCTACCTGGCAGGCCAGTGACCTTATTAGTCTAGAAGTCAATGGCTTTACTCTAGAAAAAATGAATTCTGGAAAAACTGAAGATGTAATTTCTAAAGAAGTGACTACATTATTCAATAATTGTTCCATCAAACGAGGCGGCTCTCTTTATATCTGTCAAAACCCCTCGTTTGACAGAATTTTTTTTGATCAACTCATCAGCGTAGAAAATCAAGAAAAATTTCAATGGCCCTACCATTGGCTAGACCTTGCCTCTATGTACTGGGCTCTGCACATCAAAGAAATGCCTATACAGCAAACAGCGCCTCTAAAAGATGGTTTATCAAAAGATGAAATCGCTAAAAGCTGCAATATTCCACCAGAAACGCGTCCTCATACTGCCATGAATGGTGTTAACCACTTATATTCATGCTACAAATCCGTTGTAGGAATACCAAGGCTTTAATAACTATGATGATCTATCTTGACTTTACCCCTAAAGATGCGAGTGGTAATAAATCCATATATCCCAACTAATGGAAGTCCTATTAACACAATGATTGCAAGTACAGTCAACGTCATATGCGATGCATCTGAATTGTGAACCGTTAAACTATAAAGTTCCGGGTTTATACTTGATCTAAGAAGTACTGGAAACATGCCTATTCCATACAATGCAAGAAGAAGGGCTATGCTCACGGCTGATGATAAAAACGCTCTACCATCTCTTCGCTTATTGATCTCTCTTGGAATATTCGCAATTGCTAGCATACTTAATATAGCAACCAGGAACAAAACAGGACGCTCTTGTAGTCTTACTGCCATGTGAGGCTGATAAATTAGCGTTGCAACGGTAGTTATTGCATAACATATAATAAAGAAAATAATTGTACGATTGACCCAAGAACGAAGTTTATCATGTAACTCCCCTTCTGTTTTCATAACTAAAAAAAGTGCCCCATGCATTGTAAAACAGGCAACAGCCGTAATTCCAACTAAAACAGTATAAGGGTTAATGAAGCTCCAAAAATCACCCATGTAGACTTGTTCTTCATTTATAGCAATTCCATGAATAAAATTACCCATCAAAATACCAGCTCCAAAACCAATGACAAGGCTTGCAAAGAAAAATACAAAATCCCAAAACTTTCTCCAAAGTACAGAGGGCCTTTTGCTTCTAAATTCTATTGCCACAGTACGCAAAATTAGACCCGCAATAAAAAACATTACAGGAGTATAAAAGGCTGAAAGAAGCGTTGCGTATGCATAAGGAAAGCCTGCAAACAACCCGCCTAATATAATGATTAACCATACGGCATTTCCATCCCACAATGGACCTATCGCGTTGATAAAAACTCTTCTTTCATAATCTTCTTTTACAAAAAGATGTAAAATGCCAAC
Source organism: Chlamydiales bacterium (assembly GCA_031292375.1). Taxonomy (NCBI): domain Bacteria; kingdom Pseudomonadati; phylum Chlamydiota; class Chlamydiia; order Chlamydiales; species Chlamydiales bacterium. Next base: position 18,442 of record JARLHF010000006.1, on the reverse strand, counting down.
ACCCAAATCAAAGCCATCGAGCATTGCATAACACATAATTGCTATAATGATGATGCAATACCAAAATACACTTAAATCAAATAAATCCATTATAAATGCCCCTCATTCTTATCCTGATTCCCGCTTCCTTTATCTAGTAAAGGATTTTTCTGATATGTCGGCTCCTCATCTTCAACAAGAGTTGGTCCATGCTGAATCTTATTATTTAAAAGATAAATAAACAGGATGAAAAGAATGAGATAGAGAGATCCAAACATAATAATAGAGCCCAAAACTTGACCCGCAGAAACTGAGCGAGAAAGCCCTTCTGATGTGCGTAAAACGCCATAAACAAGCCAAGGCTGTCTGCCAATTTCAGCAGAAAACCACCCCGCTTGATTTGCAACTTGTGGTAAAAACACTGACAATACTAAAAACCGAAGCGGCCATTTTCCAACTTGCCATCGCTTTTTCCAAGCATAAATAGCCACAATGCAGCTAAGAACCATAATACTCCACATGGCAACCATGATATGGTAGGTCTGAAATACAATAGCAGCATTGGGTCTATCTTCTTTTGGAAATTCCTCTAACCCCTTGATAGGTGTAGCAAAATCACCATAAGTCAAAAGACTCAAAAGCCCAGGTATTCCAATGGAATGTGTAAGTGTCTCATCCTTTGTATCTACAAAACCAACAATTGAGAGGGGCGCATAAGCTTGTGTCTTAAATATCCCCTCAAAGGCTGCTAATTTAGCAGGCTGAGTTGTTGCAAGCAAGCGAGCACTCGAATCTCCTGTAAAAAACTGTAATACCGTTGCAGAAACTGCAACAACAACACCCACCTTTAAAGAGGCAATGGCGTGTGGCAAAAACTTTCTTCTCAGCACATAAAAGGCGCTGATACTTACCACTAAAAATGACCCCGCAAGCCAACATCCAACAAGCACATGTTGTAATCGGTCAAAGGATGATGGATTAAAAACAACTTGCCAGATATCTGCAATCACAGCATGAGCACTTGCTCCTTGCCCTACAATTTCAAACCCAGCGGGTGTTTGCATCCAAGAATTTGCAAAAACAATCCAAACCGCACTAAAATGAGCTCCAAGAGCAACAAAGATAGTTGATATAAAATGGACCTTAGGACTTACCCTATTCCATCCAAAAAGCAAAATAGAAAGAAAGCCTGCTTCCATAAAAAAAGCAAAAACACCCTCTGCACCAAGAATACTTCCAAACACATCCCCAACAAAGCGGGAATAATTTGCCCAATTATTACCAAATGCAAATACCATCACAACACCCGTTGCAACACCCAGCGCAAAAATAAGCGCAAATATCTTTACCCAAAATTTGGTAATTTCTTCATATAAACGATTCTTAGTCTTTAAATACATCCCTTCCATGATGACAATACAAAGGCCAAGACCTATGCTTAATGGAGGAAATAAATAGTGAAACCCAATAGTCAACGCAAATTGAATTCTAGAAAGAATTTCCACATCCATTACATAACCCCATGCTAAATTACCGATGAAGCCACCAAGTTACATATTTAGTTTTATTTTTACAGCAAAAAAATACAAAAAATGCTCTTCATTAAAATAAAAATCCGCTATGCTTCCAAATTCTTGATAAAATTTTTGTAACTATGGACCTTTTTAAGCTGCTCATTCCCCTCATTGAAGTTGTCATCATTGCTATGATGGTCTATTACCTCTTGTCCTTTTTTTGGAATACAAGAGCTATGGACTTAATTTTTGGATTCTTAGCCTTTCTCTTCATTTTTTTCCTTGCTAACTGGTTTCGTCTTCCAGTACTCGAAAAGATTATGTTCAATATCGTCAATGTGGCCGTGCTAGCAGTAATCATTATCTTCCAGCCAGAAATTCGTATAGCCCTCTCTAAACTCAGCCTAAAGGGCAGAAAGTATAAAGAAATTTCAGACCTTGACCGCTTGATTGACTGTCTTGCAGCCTCTGTCTATAAACTCGCTCAAAAACATGTTGGAGCGCTTATAGTTCTAGAAAACCAAGATTCTCTAGATGAATACGCATCTAAGGCTGTCATGCTAAATGCTGAACTTTCTTCTGAATTGCTGGAATCTATTTTCGAAACAACGACCCCTCTTCATGATGGAGGCGTTATTATCCGAGGGATGACTCTTGTTTCTGCAGCGACAATTCTTCCCTTAGCCGATGATAGCACACAACTTGCAAAATCTATGGGAACAAGACACAGGGCAGGACTTGGTGTCTCTCAGATTACAGACGCCCTTGTTATTGTGATTTCAGAGGAAACAGGCCTTGTTTCCATTGCAAGAGCAGGTATCATCACCCGCGGCATAAAAATTGATCGTTTTAAAGGCATCATTCGCAGCATCTTTAACCCAGCGCAAGCAAAATCACGTTTAAATGTCACTGACTGGATGAAAGCATGATCTTATTTATCAAAAATTTTTTTACAGAACACTGGCAAAGAAAGCTTGTAGCCATCTTGTCAGCCCTTATCATCTGGTTTTTAGTTAATAACTCCATCACGATTACACGTACAATTACAAATATCCCTGTGCGCGTTATAAACCTGCCTGCAAATAAAACCATAGAAGGGTTACTTCCTTCTGGATTTCTTAAAAAACGATTTACCCTTACATTAAGTGGAAATCGAGATATTATCCAATCCCTAGATTCTAGCGACCTACAAGTGGTTATTGACGCAAAAAATAGAGAAGATCAATGGATTGCAAAAATTGATAAAAAATCTATTCTCAGCCTAAATCCAGAAATTGATCTCTCACATTCCATTTCTGACGTAGCTCAAAATGAGTTTCTTATTCGTCTAAGTCCGCTTATAACAGAAAAAATTCCTATCCATATTACAAAACCCATTGGCAATCCACCTCCTGGTTATCACTTTTTAGATATTTGGCCACAATTCCTAGCACAAACCGTAAGTGGTCCAGAACAACAAATGCATACATTGCAAGCAAAAGGCTTAGAATTAACTTTCGACTTAAGTAAAATTTCTGCTGCTGACTTAGACGCTCTTCATGAAGGAGTATCTCGCCAGCCAGACGAAGTGAGCTACTTTGTACCTAATAGTTGGAAGTATGTAACAATACCCTTTCAAGATGATGCTCACCAAAAAATTAATGACCCAGCAGCAGAACCCTTGCGTATTGACTTCTTACGTAGCATGTTATTACCTCTAGATATCTTCTTGCCTATCTCTATTTTTTTCCCTCTTCAAACAAGCTCTTCTATCAACCCAAAAAACGATTTTCTTGGAGACAGCGCTCTTATAGAAGACGTAAATGGAATACCTCTTCTTAAAATGCCTCTATTCGCAAAAGATGTCTCCAAACTATTTCTAGACATCGTACGTAATAACTTAGAAATCATTGTTATAGCAGGCCAAAAAACAAATGCAAAATCCCTTCAATGGACTATCCAATTCATCAATCCACAAGCACTTGAAAACGCCTATGTTGCAGAGGGCATGAAAGAAAATTCAGACAATAATGCTTTTGAATTGAAACCTGAACTAAAAGAAGAACATTTACGTAATCGCTTTAGAGGCTATATGAGAGGGCTTGAATTCTTTACAGCTGGTGGGAAAAAATTACAGCTAGAAATTCAATGGAAGGAAAATAACATTCTATTAAGCGATGCTTCACTGTAATGAATAATGAATAAACATATCATTCTTCTTAAAAGTAATTTAGGCGCAAGAGGAGGGCTTGAAAAGTACACTCTAAGACTTGCAAATGCCTTTAAAGAGAACCATTGTAAAGTCACTATCTTAACTACAACCTCTCCTAAAAATTCTCTTCCCCAGCTTGAAGATATTGAAGTTATTCCTCTGTTCAAAAATACAAAACTTAGTGCTCTTAATCTCTATCTTTTTAATCAAAAATGCAAAAAATGGATCCAAAACCATTCTCCTGGAATCATATTTGGTCTTGATAGAAATAAAACACAAACCTATTACAGGGCAGGAAATGGCGTTCATGCAGCTTATTTAAAAAGCAGAAAAAAAATAGAAAGTGGCTTAAAGACCATGACCTTTTCTATGAATCCTCTCCACCAACTCATTTTACATTACGAGAAAAGTGCTTTTGAAAATGTGGACCTTAAAACTCTTTTTACCAACTCACACATGGTAAAAAAAGACATCTTAAACCATTACAACACACTTAGTACAAAAATTCACGTTGTTCACAACGGCGTTGAATGGAATGAATTTAAAGAGCCTTTTTTTTCTTGGCAAGAGTTAAGACCTTCTTTATTTACAAGCCTAAGACTAGACCCAATCAATTTCCAACTCTTATTTATTGGTCATGGATACAAAAGAAAGGGTCTTGAACTGCTTTTACATGCTCTTGCGACCATCAAAGAAGAAAAATTTCAGCTTTCAATCGTCGGCAAAGACAAACAACAACTTTATTTCAAAACACTTATAAATACATTGGGCCTTACTAACAAAGTGCACATCTTTGGCGAAAGGTCCGATATTAGAAGCTTTTACCAGGCATGTGATGCTCTTCTCATTCCTTCTATCTATGACCCTTTTGCAAATGTCACTGTAGAAGCCCTTGCCATGGGACTTTCTGTTTTATCTTCTTCATTTAACGGCGGTCATGAAGTCCTAACCCCTGATTCTGGTATCATAATCAACGATCTTTTTAATAAAGAGGCCTTAGCTTGTAACTTAAAAGACCTTTTTCTAAGAAGAAAAACAAAAGAAAGCGCCTTAAAAATCCGAGACAGCATCAAATATCTTGACTTTTCTCATCAACTCACTACCATAGTTCAAGAAATAATCAAAAAATAGAGTTATCCATGCCTCATGAACGCTTCTTCTACCCTCATGAAATGCAAGAAGGCGATATAATTTCTTTACCTCCAGAAGAAGAAAAACACATGAGCGTAATGCGCATACGTCCAGGAGATTCTGTAGAGCTCGTTAATGGCTGTGGTTTTTTAGGAGCAGCAACACTACTTTCTTCTAGCAAAAAAAACATCTCTCTAAAAATCACAAAAGTTGACTTTGAAAAAGAATCAAGCCCCAAGCTCATTATAGCACAAAGCTTGCCGCGTGCAAATCGCTTAGATTTTATCCTTGAAAAAGGTACTGAACTTGGAATGCATGAGCTTTGGTTATTTCCAGGAGAGTTTAGTGAAAAAAAAGAGATTGGAGAAAATCTTCTTCAGCGTATGAAGTCAATTACCATTGCAGCACTCAAACAATGTGGCAGGCTCTACCTGCCAAACATCCGCATCATGCCCTCTTTATCTTCTTGGGATGTATCAGAGCTTCCCTCTTCTCTTTTCTTTGGAGATACAAGTAAAGATGCAAAGCCTTTTATAAATTATTGGAAAGATTACAATGACCTAATATTTTTTGTTGGGCCAGAAAAAGGCTTTTCGGCTAACGAAATTGAATGCTTGCTTAAAATGCATGCTAAAGGCGTAAAACTTCATGAGTCTATTCTTCGAACCGATACGGCCTCTCTTGCCTTTTTAAGTATCGCAAAACATGTTCTTTTAGGAAAAACCTATGTATAAAATCTTAAAGAGTATCGCCTATTTTCCTATAAAATTTGTCTTAAAAAGACTTAAAAAGCTATTTCCTTTCTTTAACTTATTTTATGCAGAATCTTTTTATAAATGGCATTCAAAACAACTCTCTCAAGTACCAGAAAACGAACAAATATTTTTTATAACAAGAAGAGATTTTGGAACTTTTCTTATGCTGACAAATTATGTTAGCTGCTGGCAGCAATTAAGAGGCCCTACCTGTTTAGTAGTACTCACAGTGGAGTATGAAGCTGTTCAAACAATTGCTAAGTCAATACTGCCAAATACTCGAGTTATTTGTCACAACTCACTTTTTTTCCAGTATTACATACGTTTTTTCGGGAAAAAAACCGTTCAATACAATACTGTAGCTCCTACTTATGCTAAACTTATCTGTGAATATCCCAATGGTCTCATCTTTTTTGAGCAGATGTTAAGTCACAAAACTATTCATAAGTCCGATTATATTTCCTACTTCGATAAAAATCTCTCTCTACTCGAGCTAAAAAACAATCCGTTATTACAAGAAGCGTACAAAAAAATTCGCAAGTCTTATGATTGCAAAGTCCACATATACCATGATTACATTGACTTATACTATAATAAAGACTTATCAAAACCCTTTTTCCCAAGTACTCCTTCCAGACAAACTCTCTTAAAAAAACTCCACATAAATGGCCCTTACGTTGTTCTAAACGTCAATTGTAGACACTACTTTAATGGTCTTCCTAAACACATTGCTGGAAGAAAACGCATACAACATCCAGAACGCTATAATACATTAATCGATTCTCTTATTGATAAAGGATTCTTTGTCGTACTACAAGGAAGAGAGGAACAGCCCTACTTTAGACCAAGAGCCAAATTTATTGACTATTCAAAAAATGCTCTTTGTTCTTTAAAAAACGATATAGAGCTCTTCTCAGAATGTAGTTTTGCAGTCACATCTAAAAATGGCCCAGAAAATTTTTCTACAATATGTAATACCCCCATGCTTGCTTTAAACTATACAGAGCTCACCTCAATGACACCTCATCTAAAAAGTAGATTTTTTCCAAAACAAGTTCGAAATCTCGACTCTGGCAAGCTATTTACCTGGAGAGAACTTTTAAATGCGCCTTTCTATTATGATATAGGAGCTACAGGCTTTTGTGAACGAATTGAATATCAAGATTTAACAGAAGAAGAGCTACTCTCTGCTGTAGAAGAGTTTTTACCTTTGGCAAATGCCCCTGTAAGTGCATGGAAAAAATATACGCAAAAGCAACAAGCCTTTAAAGATGCTCTACACCCGGCCCATTTAGACCTTTACCAAATAAAGAGCGTCCCACTTAATTGTTACCTCACATCATCTTAGCAGCAAGAGCCGCAAGTTCTGAACGCTCTGTCTTTTCGAGAAATACATGTCCAAAGATTTTTTGCTCTTTAAATTTTCCAATTGTATAGGTTAGTCCATTGGAGTCTTTATCTAGATAAGGATTGTCAATCTGGGTAGGATCACCTGTTAAGACTACTTTTGTGCCTGTTCCAGCCCTTGAAATGACAGTTTTTACTTCATGAGGTGTTAAATTTTGCGCTTCATCAATAATCATAAACATTTTTGGCAAAGAACGTCCTCGAATAAAGGTAACAGCCTCCATTTCTAGTTTTTTACTATCTGTTACCCAACGCAATGTTTCATTTGGCTCTGTTCCAGTAGAGTTACAAAGAAATTCCAAGTTATCATAGATAGGCTGCATCCAGTGGAAAAGCTTTTCTTCTTTAAGACCTGGAAGAAAGCCTATATCCTTTCCAAGTGGCATAATAGGCCTGCTGACTAAAATCTTGGCATATACTCCTTCGTCAAAAACTTTACGAAGCGCACTTGCAAGGGCAAGTAATGTCTTCCCAGTTCCTGCTTGACCTACAAGTGTTACAAGTTTTATATCATCTCTTAATAAAAGGTCGAGTGCACACTTTTGTTCCACATTAAGTGGAGAAATTCCCCAAATTTGATGTGATAATTTTAAGAGAGACACAAAGTTACCACTTGGCGCATGATATTTAGCAACAGCAGAAGAGTGCTCAGGAGAGGTCATCACACAATATTCATTTGGATAAAAGTCTTGCATTCCTTCAAGTTTTACACTGCCATCTTTAAAGAAATGATCTATATTTATTTTTTCCGTTTCAACCTTGCGAAGTCCTCTATAAATATCATCGAAAGAAAATTTTAAATTTTCATAATCTTCCGATATAACACCACAAGCTTCTGCTTTTACACGCATTGCAAAATCTTTTGAAACAAATGTTACAATCTCTTTCTGCTCTTGTAATAAAACGGCTGTTAAAATAATCCGATGATTATTGGTGTTACTAGATAAAAATAAGCTATGAAGGCGATCCCCTTTTAAGTCCATCTGTACGCGAATATTTGCTTCATTTTCAAGTAAAACACCTGTATGCAAGTCTCCAGAGCCCAAACTTTTAAGCCCATCTAATAATCGAATCACTTTTCTTGCATTCTTTCCAAGGTCATCATGAAGTCTTTTCATCGTATCCAATGCCTCAATCACAGCGAGTGGTAAAACCACATTGCTATGTGGAAACTTCATAAAAGCTTCTGGATCATGAAGTAATACGTTCGTATCGATAACAAAAGTTTTGCGTACCATAAAACAAGACTCCTTTGCAAAATCTATGGATACAATAATAGCCAAAACAAAGCAAGTATTCATCCGGATATTTACATATCACACTTATAATTAGTGAATTAAGTAAATAACCAGCAAATAAAGCAATCAACTGCTAAAAAACATCTTGCCTATTAATAGTCAATTTTTATATGCTGGGATTTCAAAATTATGATTAGATTGGCGCAAAAAGCTGCCGGAGGGTTAAACTTATGAAGATCAAAATTAATGAAAAAATTTTTTGCTTCCCCCCCTACATTTCAACAACTTGGGATAACGTTAAATCACTACGCGTAGACGTCGACCTAGAAACATCTCAAGAACTTCTTGTCGTAGCATTAAATGATGGTGGTATCATTAGAATCCCCAACTTCGACCAAAAAATCACTCAGCTTATTTTTGCAGCACACCTCAAATTTATTGAGCAAAAAACAGAAGTCCAGCCACAAATAGGAACTAACATTTCTTTTATTTCCGGAGATGGCATGCAAACTGTACTGGGGCTACCTTTTCGCCTAGGAACAGGAGGATTAGATGGTCTTGGAGCTGCACTACAACATAATCCATCTCAAGCAAATACTCCACAACTTCCTGAAGAGATCTTATCGAAAATTGCATCCATAGCGAAAGTAATTGGCGCTGAAGATTCTGCCCATCTTCCAAAACCAGAACCTCATTGCAATTGCCTACACTGTCAAATTGCAAGAGCCGTTCAAAAAGGCACTCCTCGCAACGATGAGATGTTGGATGAAGAAGTATCAGATGAAGATCTGAAATTTCGCCTATGGGATATTCAACAGAGTGGCGACAAGCTCTACACTGTTAAGAATCCATTAGATCACCAAGAACAGTATAACGTTTATCTAGGAGATCCTGTGGGATGCACCTGTGGACAAAAAAATTGTGAACACATTCGCTCCGTCCTCAATAGCTAGAAGACTTCTTGTATATATACACAAACAAGTTCAAGAATTGCTTATGTACACAAAAACAATTCTTCATTAACGATGTGTATAATTACGCAAGAAGTCTAAAGAAGAAGTTGAATTTTAAGTGGTAACATCTTAGTATTGCGTCGATTTTACGATTTTTAGGAGCTCTTGCACACATGTCCAAAACTACCGCTTTTTCATTGCTTTTAGCATCTTGCCTTTCCTTCAACCTAACTGCAGCAGATAATAAAACACTTAATAATAAGCAAACTCCTCAAAAACAATCTTCTCCTGCCTTTGATGCCTTTACCGGAAAAATTGTAGGTAGTCGTGTACGTATGCGAGCAGGACCAGATTTAGATAGCGCTATCATTCAAGAATTTACAAAAGAAGATCTTATTATCGTAAAAGGTGAGGAGAACGGCTTTTATTCTATAGAGACTCCAAAAGGAATAAAAGGGTATGTTTTTCGATCTTATATTCTTGACAACATAGTTGAAGCAAATAAAGTCAACATCCGCCTTGAACCAGCCCTTGATGCACCCATTGTTGGCCAGCTCCTTTCAGGACAACATATCGAAGGAACTATTAGCAAAATAAATCCTAAATGGCTTGAAATTGAGCTACCTAAAACAACACGATTTTTTGTAGCCAAAGAGTATGTTCAATCTGTTGGAAAGCCTGAACTTCTAGAGACTCTACAAAAGCGTAAAAATGATGTAAATTCTCTCCTTAACAATGCTTATACATTCAGCCAAAATGAGATGCGTAAACCCTTTGACTTAATCCAAATTGGGCTTATTCAGAATCAATTCCAAAATATTATAAAAAATTACACAGATTTTCCAGAACAAGTGACAAAAGCGAAAGAAACTCTTCAGCTCATCCAAGAGACTTACCTGCAAAATAAAATAGTTTACCTTGAATCTAAAAACAAAGAATGTTCTGAAAGCTATAAGCAACAGCTTGCTACCCTTGAAAATAGACTTGCACAAGATCTTGGAACAACACCCTTTACGCAGGCCGAAGAGGAAGCATTCATGAGACCTACCACCAACCTAGATGCCATCAAACGTTGGGAACCCATCGAAGAACATCTTTACACTCAATGGCTCACAAAAAATCCAGGAAAGTCCAAAAAAGATTTCTATCAAGAAGAGCTTTCTTCTGCCGTCATTTTAAAAGGGGTTCTTGAGCCCTACAATTCTGCCGTAAAAAATCGTCCCGGTGATTACCTCTTAAAAGTCAATAACTTACCCGTTGCCTTCGTTTATAGTACGTGCGTCAACTTAAGCGAAAAGTCAGGCCAAACTGTCTCTATTACTGCTCTTAAACGACCTAATAACCACTTTGCTTACCCCGCATATTTTGTAATTTCGATACAATAATCTATTAAGTACTGGCCTGTTCATGGAATTTCGTGATCTTGCAATTCAAATTCTTTCTGCAACAACACTTGAAGACAAGTTATTTTCGCCAGATCTACTCACCGATTTTTCACCAGGACCTGCTCTTTGCTGGGATATACCAACAAGACCTGTTACCATGCAATTTAAAACTCGTTCTCGTAAAGATAAGTTACCCCCATTGCATGAACACCAAAGCGCAGAAAAAAGGGCTATATGTTTACATCGTTTTGCAGGGCATGAGCTTTTGGCTGTAGAAATCATGGCCTTTGCTCTACTTCGTTTTCCAGAAGCTCCTGCAAATTTCAGAAAAGGCCTTTTAAATACTCTTTTAGAAGAACAAGAACATGTTCGCCTCTATATTAAACGTCTCAATGAATTGGGAATGCAATTTGGTGATCTAGAACTCTATAAACACTTTTGGACACATACGCCCCACATTCAAACTCCTCTGCAATATGTAAGCCTAATGAGCCTAACTTTTGAGATGGCTAATTTGGATTTTGCGCCTCTCTATGGTAAATCTTTTGAAAAAAATGGAGATACTGCATCTGCAGATCTTATGGCAAAAATTCTTTTTGACGAAATCTCTCATGTACGCTTTGGAATGTGTTGGCTTAAAAAATTTAAAGACACACACCTTGATGACTTCCAAGCATGGAAGCTTGCTCTTCCCCCAAACGTAGATATAAATAGGGCAAAAGGATTTGTATTTCTTGAAGAGCCTCGCAAAAAAGCAGGCGTTTCACAAGAATGGATCGATGCTCTTAAATAAGGATATATTTTGGTATTATCTCAAACATACTCTGTAGCCTTTTTCGGCTTAGATGCACTTCTTGTTAATGTTGAAGTCGATATTGCACAAGAAGACAAGTTGTCTTTTGTCATAGTAGGCCTTCCAGACACTGCTGTTAAGGAGTCAAAAGATCGCGTTCTTACAGCTATTAAAAATTCTCATTTTGCTATTCCAAGTATTCGCTGTATTGTAAACCTTGCCCCTGCTGACTTAAAAAAAGAGGGTGCTCTCTACGACCTTCCTATAGCACTTGCTCTATTAAAATCCCTCCACATCATTAAAGAAAACAAAACACTCGAAGATTTCCTTGTCATTGGCGAACTTGGACTTGGAGGGGAACTACGCCCTATTAGAGGGGCAATTGCCATGAGTTTACTTGCCAAGTCCTTAGGAAAAAAAGGTGTTATTCTGCCAAAAGCAAATGCTAAAGAAGCTGCCTGCATGCCAGATCTTCAAGTCATTGCGGTTTCTTCTTTATGCGAGGCTGTACAGTTTCTAAAAGATCCAAGCAGTATTCTTCCAACGCCCTGCTCTACCTTTCAAGAGCCATTAGAAGTCATAAATCCCATTGTAGATTTTAGCGATATCAAAGGCCAGGCTCATGTAAAAAGAGCACTTGAAATTGCAGCTGCAGGCAACCATAACATTCTGCTTTGTGGACCTCCAGGATGCGGTAAAACAATGATGGCCAAAGCTCTCAATGGCATCATACCTGATTTTTCTCTTGAAGAGGCTCTAGAGACCACAAAAATTCACTCACTTGCTGGCATCTTGCCAGACGGCCAAAGCATACTTAAGCAAAGGCCATTCAGAGCCCCTCACCACAGCGTAAGCTTTGCAGGTTTAATTGGGGGAGGCTCTATCCCTCGTCCTGGAGAAGTATCTCTTGCTCACAATGGAGTTTTATTCTTAGATGAGCTCCCAGAATTCTCCAGAACAACTTTAGAAGTGTTAAGACAACCACTAGAAAATCGCGAAGTCATTATCAGTAGGGCTCAGGGTCATTTTTCATTTCCTGCAAACTTTCTCTACATTGCAGCCATGAATCCCTGCCCTTGTGGATTCCTTGGGCATCCTGAAAAACCTTGTAGAGACAGTACTCTACAAGTAGAGCGCTACCGTAGTAAAATTTCAGGCCCTCTTCTTGATCGAATAGACATGCACATAGATGTACCTCACCTGCGCATTCATGAAATGGAAAATCAAACATCGCAAGAATCCTCATACACCATCAAGGAAAGGGTAAAGCAAGCAAGAAAAATACAAAGCAGACGCCTTGGCAAAAGTCGCACAAACGCCTCTATGCAAAGCAAAGAACTCAAAATCCACTCTATACTTAACAATGAAAGCAAAGCCATTGTACGACAAGCAACAGAGCGTATGAATATTTCAGCAAGATCTTATGATCGTATTTTGCGCGTTGCAAGAACCATTGCAGATCTTGCAGACAACCATTCTATTGAAACAGAACACCTCTTAGAAGCCATCCAATTTCGCCGTTAAATAACTCTAGAGGCTAGGGAAAAACGACTCGCCTCTTAAGTTAAATAAGCTGAGATAAAAAGGTCCTTGCAGGAACAAGAACAGGGCCCTTTTCTTCAAAGCAATTTTTCCGAATAAAAGGAAGCTCAAACGTCACCTGAAAGGCGTGTGCAGCTCCAATTTCCTCTTGAAAGCGATAAAGCGATGGAGCAAGTCCTGTAACTTTAGTTTTAACCTCAACAAGAAACCAAGGCTTTTTATTCTTTGTAACCAAGAAATCCACTTCAAGCTGATCCTTTGTTCTTAGATAATGAAGACCAAACTCACCAAATCCTCGATCGTTCCAAAAATGTACCGCCTTAAGAAGGTGACTTGCTACAATATTCTCATTACGATGTCCTATTTCCTCTACCAATGACCAATCCCAAAGATAAATTTTTGGCTCTTTTAAAAGTGAGCGCCTTATATTTTTTGACCAAGGTTGAATAGAAAAGCAAAAATAAAATGACTTAAGTACCTCTATCCATCTGCGGATAGTGTCAATAGAAACACCTATTTTTTTAGACAAAGAAGAATATTCTAATGATTGAGCTGCTTGGCCTTGAAGAAGATCTGCGAGCAATTCCATCTGCGCAAGCTCTTGAATCCTTGTTCCATCTCTAATATCTTCATGAAATAGTTGGTCTTTGCGCATAGCTTGTAAGCGTATAGAAAATTTTTTCGAACGCTGAATAAAAGGCTCTGGAAAGCCGCCATATTCCAATAATGCTTGCCAATCCTCATCTGGGATAGGAAGAGGGATCTTACGTATCTCTTCATCAATTAAGGAAGGGGAGGCAATTTCTGCTACAGAAAAAGGATGGATTCTATAGTAAAAATAGCGCCCCATTAAGCTATCGCCTCCTTTCTTATAAATATTAAGGCGAGCGCTTCCCGTAACGATAATTTTAGATATTTTTTCATATTTATCAAAAAAACCTTTTAAAAAGGTTTTCCACTTCCCAAACTTGTGAATTTCATCAAAAACAAGAATCGGCTTATCTTCAAAAAGTTCATTAAGCCCAGACTGCTTTGCAATGGCATCTGGGCCTTCAATAAACAATAATCGTTCCGGGGCGTTATCCCAATTAAAATAGAAATGACGAATACTTTCTCTGGCAGCTTCTAAGCTTATGGTCGTCTTTCCAACCTGCCTTGGACCCATTAAGAAGGCCATTTGACGAAGGTCGGCAAAATGTTCACGTACAAGTTCTTGATAGATCCGTTTCATAAGACCATTTTACGATACATCGTATTTTAGTCAAGACCATTTTACGACATATCGTAAAATGGTCTTGGAAAAAATCCAAATTTACGGATTACAATTCCCAATATTTTGCCTAATTTGTGGATTACCAATCCCAATATTTGATAAAAAATTGGGATTAAAATACTATTAAGCTATGCTAGAGCGTTATTATAAAGATTTAAATACCTATCTCAAAGCATCCCATGTCCTTATTATTTATGGGCCTCGACAGGCCGGAAAAACCACTCTTCTAAACTATTTTTAAGCAGAACACATTTAAAATATAAACTAGACTCAGGAGACAACATCCGAGTACAGCAAATTTTTGGCTCTCAAGATTTTACAAAAATTCTAGAGTATGCAGAAGGTTATAACCTCATTGTAATTGACGAAGCACAAAATATCCCAAACATTGACCTTGCCTTAAAAATTCTTGTTGACCAAGTAAATCTCTCAATTATTGCAACTGGCTCTTCATCCTTTGATTTGACACAAAATATTGGAGAACCACTAACTGGCGTACCTATGAAGGACAAGAAATTGATTTTATTGAAGAAATTGAAAACAACCTATCAGGTTTTGAAACAAAGTGGTCTTCCAAGAAAACGATTCTGGCACCCAAAACGTGGAGAGAAAATTATCCAAATTCTGATTTTAATGTCATCACAACAAAAAACTATCTAGAGTGGCTCATCTAGCATCTCAGGGGCCTGCAAAACCCTTGTAATTTGATCTATGGGGACAAGATCCTCTTCTTTTGAATCTATAGATACAAGCTGCATCTCTTTAAACTTTCTGGCACTTACAAGAACTCTAGTTTCTAATGAGCCCACAGCTTTATTATAAGAGTTAACTGCCTGCCCAAGTGACTTTCCAACGCGGTGCCAGTGTTCACTCATATCACAAATGCGTTTGTAAAGATCTTGCCCCAACAAACTTACCTGTTCTACATGTTTAGACATGTTTTCTTGACGCCATCCATACGACACTGCCCTCAAAACGGCAATCAATGTAGTAGGTGTTGCTAAAATGACTTTTTGTTCAACACCTGCCTCTATAAGAGATGGGTCTTGCTCTAAAGCGGCGCTAAAAAATGTTTCTCCTGGCAAAAACAAGACCACAAATTCAGGTGTTGGCTTAAATTGATCCCAGTATGTTTTCTTGCCAAGGGCAAAAATATGCGCTCTTACCTGCCTTGCATGGTCTTTTAATTTAGTTTTTTTACTCTCTTCATCTGCACACTCTAAGGAATCTAGGTAAGCACTTAATGGCGCTTTTGCATCTACTACAATATTTTTCTGAGATGGAAGCTTAATGATCATGTCAGGACGTGATCGTACATCATCTAATGACACACTCTCTTGCTCATAAAAATCACAATGGTCTAGCATGCCAGCCATTTCAACGACGCGCTTTAACTGAATTTCACCCCAACGCCCTCTAACGATAGGTGTTCTAAGAGCCTTTACCAGATTAGAGGTTTCTAAGCGAAGCTGACCTTGCAATTCAAATAATGAACGCACCTGCTCACTCATGGAGGCATAAGCTCCAAGCCTTGTTTTTTCTAAGTCATTAATTTTGGTATCAAAGCGATCAAGAGACTCTTTTATGGGGACAATAAAATCTTTAATAGACTGTTCCTTTTTATCAAACTCTCCTTTAGCACGCTCTTGAAATTTTCCAAGAGTCTCTTTTGCAAGCTCTAAAAAGGATGTATTATTACGCTGCAATGCATCGGAAGAGATCGCTTTAAACGTATTTTCCCACTTATTTTGTGCATCTTGTAAAAGAATAAGCTTTTCTTGCATGCTAAATTTTTCTGCTTCACTCTTTGCCTGAAGCTCCTTATAAGTAGAAAGCACGTCAATATAACTTGTTCTAAGCTCTCTATATTCTTGTTCCTTCTTTTCAAAAAGCCCTCGTAACTCTTGTATAGTTACCTCCTTTGCTTCTAATCTTTCTTGTAAAACGCCACTTTTTTTTGATTGTTTTGTCAAAAAAAATAATGCAATAAGAGCTGTCATGCAAGCAGCAGAAAAAAGCAAAACCTCTACAATCGACACGCCTATCCCCTCCAACTTATTTATACACAAACCAATTCTTAAACTTGTTTGTGTGTATCTTGTTATGATACGATAATCGTTTTATATCGCGCGAGCATTAAACATGAAAAAACATTTAAAATGGATCATTCCTTGCATCCTTTTCATCCTCATTGCCCCATTCACTCCAAAGCTTGACTTGCTTATTTCTCATTTTTTTTATATAGATCACTTCTCTAAGGCACCTATTTGGCAGCTTTTTTATGACTATGGCACATGGCCTGCCTGGATAGTTGCAGTAATATCCCTCATCATCATCATTGCAAGTTTTTTTTCTGCTTATTGGAAAAAATTCAAAAAAGATGCACTCCTCTTTTTATGCTCCTTAATACTAGGTGGAGGTATCATTACCAATCTTTTGCTAAAACAATTTTGGCAACGTCCTCGCCCTGTTCAATTAGATGAGTTCGGTGGTTTTATCTATTACCATCCCTTCTGGATCCCTCTTCACGAATATACAATAGAACCAGGAAGATCTTTTCCCTGTGGACATTGCACAATGGGCTTTATCTTCCTGGCCTTCTGCTTTATTGGTATTCGAAGAAATAACAGGCCTATTTTTTATACAGGTTTATTCATAACTCTCTTTCTAGGTATTGGACTTAGCCTATCTCGCATTGCAATGGGCGGCCATTTTTTCTCCGACACACTTGCATCCCTACTCATTATGTGGCTTTCTATAGTTACTATGGATGCTTTTCTTTATAGGAAAAACTCTTTATGCACGGATTAACAAAGCGTCAATTGGAAATTGTAAACTTTATTAAAACTTTTACCGAAAAAAAACATATCTGTCCAAGCTACAGAGAAATTATGGAACATTTTGGATTTTCCTCTCTTGGCTCTGTTTACAGACACATTCATAGCCTTAAAAAAAAGAAAGTTCTTGATTTTAAAGAACATACTCCTCGCTCAATCCAGCTAAACCGAACATCTGAAGAACATGCAGGCCCAGGTCTTGTACAGATCCCCTATATTGGACACATCAAGGCAGGCTTTCCCCTTGAGACTTTCGCAAAAGTAGACACAATTTCAATACCAGCCTCCTGGATTACACACCCAGAAGATACCTATGTACTAAGAGCAAAGGGCGATACTCTCCAAGAAGAATTCATTCTACCTGGTGACTTTCTAATTATTGAAGCAAAACAGGAAGCAAAAAACGGACAGATGTGCCTTGTACTTATTAACTCCCACAACGTCCTACTCAAGCACTATTACCAGGAAGGTGCCTACATTAGATTAGAAGCTAGCAACACTGCATATAAGCCTATGATGGTAAGATCCGAAAATCTTGTCGTCCAAGGCATTTTAATTGGCCTCTTCCGCACCCACCAATGAAGCCAATTCAACTTACTAACTGTTTTATAATCCGCTTCCTACTGTCCATTGCAGCAATTAGGAGTGGCGATGGATTTATAAGTGTTTTCTCGTCTAGTAGGCCAAATGAAGCGGAAACTAGAGATTAAAGTCACAAAAATCAACGTTATTTCAAATAATTATCAGTAATGTTAGCAAAAAAATAATAAAAAAAATCAGGCAACAAGCTAGTGGTTGTATGGAAGGTTTTTTGAGAAAAAAATGGACTATAAATTAATGCAAACATTATTTTGGGGAAGGTCTTTACCAAAACGTAACTGAAATTCAAATCATTAAATAAGTCTTCCTCCTTCCAGCATATGCGTGATCGAGTCGCGATAGGATAAGTATTTTCGTTGTTAAGAGCCTGATGAACGATCCATTCCCAATGGGTTTTTTTAGATTTGACTTTTGCAAATCTCTTACTAGTTTTTTTCTCAGCGCTCTCATTAAGACTAATAATGCTTAGTTTATGTCCTCGATAGGCAACATCATTGAAAAAATGGATTACTTGTTGAATTTTGAATCTCTTATTCTCTGCCTTTATTTTCAAGGGCTGAGAAAACATCTTTAATCCCTCACAATCGCTACCAACACTTTTTAGCACCTTGGCTTTTCGGACCATCGAATAGCCCATTTTCAACTCTTTGAGCAGTATAAAATTTGGATCTGTGGCATATAGGGCATCTAAGTGAATGCAGAGACGTAGGCGAGGAAACTGATGACGAAGCTCTCTGAGCAGGGATGGAAACGCAGTTCTTTCACATTCTTGTTTCCATTCATTGTCGCTTAACTGCCCCCATTCCGAGTGCGCCTTGATTCGATGAAATAAAAGAGGGATCTG
>JARLHF010000005.1 GCA_031292375.1 Chlamydiales bacterium | reverse complement strand
GGCCTTCAGCCTGCAATCTAAAGACAATTCTATCCTAGGGCGAA
This sequence comes from Chlamydiales bacterium, assembly GCA_031292375.1. Lineage (NCBI taxonomy): Bacteria > Pseudomonadati > Chlamydiota > Chlamydiia > Chlamydiales > Chlamydiales bacterium. Next base: position 24,521 of record JARLHF010000005.1, on the reverse strand, counting down.
TGCCCTAGGATTTTATAATGCAGGCCTTCAGCCTGCAATCTAAAGACAATTCTATCCTAGGGCGAATGCCCTAGGCTTTTATAAATCAGGCCTTCAGCCTGCAATCTAAAGGCATATTCTATCCTAGGGCGAATGCCCTAGGCTTTTATAACGCGAGGCCTTCAGCCTGCAATCTAAAGGCATATTCTATCCTAGGGCGAATGCCCTAGGCTTTTATAACGCGAGGCCTTCAGCCTGCAATCTAAAGTTATATTCTATCCTAGAGAGAATTCCTTGGTAATACCAAAACATGATTTGCAGGCTGAAGACTTGATTTATAGGCATTTGCCCTGTAAAATATGCATGTAACGATTTCAGGCTGAAAGCCTGATTTATAAAAGCCTAGGGCATTCGCCCTAGGTAACACCAAAACATGATTTGCAGGCTGAAGGCTTGATTTATAAGCATTCGCCCTGTAAAATATGCATGTAACGATTTCAGGCTGAAAGCCTGATTTATAAAATCCTAGGGCATTCGCCCTAGGTAACACCAAAACACGATTTGCAGGCTGAAGGCTTGATTTATAAGCATTCGCCCTGTAAAATATGCATGTAACGATTTCAGGCTGAAAGCCTGATTTATAAAAGCCTAGGGCATTCGCCCTAGGTAACACCAAAACATGATTTGCAGGCTGAAGGCCTGCCTTATAGTAACCTAGAGTACGCTAAAACAATGCAAAAAAGCCTAAATTTTAATGAGTAAAGACAAACATAATCTTTGCTAGCATCTTAAGATGATTTGCGGCCAAAGTGGGTTGCTATATCAGCATCTGTAAGATTTACACAGCCTTGTAAATTAATATGCTTTAATTGTAGTAACGAAAATTGGGTTACTAGAACACTAAGATGCTCTTTAGTCATCCAGACGCAATTTGAAAAGTTAAATTCTGTAATATCACGATCATCCCTTGTGCCTGTAAGCTCAATTAAAGCTCTACGGAATTGCGTTGGACTTAAAGGAACATTTGCATCGAATACTACCGCAGCACCAGATTGCTTACTCGTTTTAATCCAACCACTTAACCATGTCTGAAAAACCTCTTCTGTAACAACAGATGATACTACAGACTCAAGCGTCTTACCAAAAAACTCCTCTGGTGGCCTATCAGATTTAATCTTTGGAAGTGATAGAGGCCCACTTACAACCTGAATTGATCCTTTTCCCGTCCTACTCTTTAAAGCATCCATATGCGCATCTGTTACCCAAGAACAATTGGAAAAATCCACACCTTGAATGTTTGTTCCTTCCCTTCGTAACTCATCTAATATCGCTGCAAACTGATATGCTGATATTGCAGGTTTAGCACTGAACGCAAGGAGAATAACTCCCTTATCGAGTGATACGCTCATATCTTTTTGAGCTTTAATCCAATGATTAACTGCTGCTACGTCCCAAGGTTCGGAAAAAGATGTCTCCTCTCGTACACTAGGAACTATAACAATATCTCTTGTAACAACACCCTTACTATCCCTTTCAAGCCCGCTTATGCATTTTAAATGCTGAGCACGCACCCAATCACAACCAGATAAATCTATCTTAGTGGTATGTCCTTTCTCTCGGGCTTTTGTTAAAATATCCCTAAATACATCTATAGTTAATCGTGTCTGAGGATCAAACTTTATTTCTCCCTTTTTTCTCAAATAAACTTCTGCTGGAATATCTCCTAATGTAAGATCTGAGCGCTCTGTAATGGCAACAGAAACAATATTTGAAACATCTTTTAAAGTAGCAAGATGCTCTTTTGTTACCCAAGGGCAATCAGATAGATCTATCTTGCGCGTTTCAGAGCTTCTTTCCAAAAGAGTTGTTAACATCTTTTGAAATCCTTGAGGAGTCATCTTCCAATCTGGAAAAAATCTTATAGGCTTAGTAGAGTCTAAGTTTTGGCTAAACCAAGCTTCTTCAAATTCCCTTTCCAATGTAGGATTCGCTTTTAACTCTTTAATAATAGGACCAGCAAGATGAGCTTTGGTGTTCAAGCATCTTACGGTTGCATTAAATGTGTCGATCAATCTTTTATCACCAAAAGCTTCAACTTTTGCTTGGTAGCGAACAAGCCTTGCTTGCACCTCTGGAATACGTATAACACCAAAAAGCCTTCTTGCCCCTGGAATCCAGGAAAAAAGATTCCATAAAACCTTTTGAGACACACCTGGCTTGGTCCATACAACTGAACCACCTATCTCTTGATACCCCTTGGCTCCCTCTAAACTTTTGTTCATACTATCTAGGTGCTTCTGGACCTGATATGAATTTGATAAATCACTATCTGATGGTAATGACATACTCTCTACACCTTAGGTTATTATCTTTAATTTTAAAGTATGTATTTTAAAATTTATTATCAAACAAAAAAACTAAGAGCATTTATTGCATTTTTACCAGAAGGTATATAATCTCGTGGGAAATAATTTAACCCCCTATGATTTTATGTCTACAGAAGAGTGGCTAGGCTTGCAACAAAGCATGCTTATATATAGTTTTTTTATAGCCTTTATTGCCCTATTTATTGCCTGGAAAAACCTCTTTTTTCAAGTGCCACCCGTGCAAAAAAATGCTCCTTCACTCTCTTTTTACAGAATGCTTGGAGCCTTTCTTGTATACATAATTATCCAGCTTTTAGTAATTCCCCTATTTCTTTTGGGCATCACTATAAAAGGTCTTATATCTGGCGAAAAAATGGTTACCATGTCAGCTTTCCTTGTAAACTGGCTACACATAGCAGCTATTTTTCTATCGATGCTCGTAATCATTTTCTATCTTAATAGGCCTGGAAAAATCATTTTAAAGCAGCTCTTTTGGAAGAAAGGCTCGTTTTTTAAGGATGTTATCTTACCATTTCTCTATGGAACTCTTAGCGTGCTTATAGCGCTTCCCGTTGTAAAATTTCTAGGAAGCAGCATCGCTCTCATTGTTTTTCATTTTTTTCATTATATGGAGCCAGAGCAACTCATTGTAAAAGTACTAAAAGCTTTAATAGATACCCCCCTTCTTTTCTCTCTTTTTGCATTTGCTATAATTGTCCTTATTCCCTTTATTGAAGAAGTTTTGTTCCGCGGTTTTTTGCAAACTTATCTCAATGAAAAGTGGGGCAAGAAAGTCTCCTACTTATTATCAGCTCTTGTTTTTGCATTCTTTCACTTTGAATATTCCCTTGGTATTGGCAACATTGAAGTTCTTTCATCTCTTTTTGTTATAGGTCTTTTTTTAAGCCACTTGAAAGAAAAAAAAGGCACTCTTTGGGCTCCTATTGGCTTGCATGCAAGCTTCAATGCGCTCAGTATTTTAGCACTCATGCTAGGGTTTGAAAACGTAGCATGAATAAATCCTATCCCACAATCACCTTAAAACAAGAAAGAGAGCAATCATGGCTCTTTGGACATCCTTGGATTTTTTCTAAAGCCTTAAAAGAATCTTATCCTATTCCACACGGCTCTCTTGTAACTGTTCTTAATTCCCTTGAAGAGCCTCTGGGTATTGGTTACTTTCAAAAAGCCAACACCATTGCCATTCGCATGATGAGCTCTCTTGTAGAAACCATTGATACAAGCTGGTTTTTGAAAAGATTTACAGCTCTCAAAACTTATAGAGAGTTCTTTTTAAAAGAAGAAACAACAGCCTATAGACTTTGTTATGGAGAAAGCGATCAGATCCCAGGACTCGTTATCGACATCTACAATCAAATGGCTATCATTCAAGTCAATACAAAGGGCATAGAGCTACTCCTTAGCTCTATTTTAGAAGCACTTTCTCTGCTCGACATAAAAGATCACGTAGTGATTGCCGAGAGTCAATCTGCAAAAAAAGAGCAAGTTTTAGAAAGTATCCAAACAGCATCCAAAGAGTCTATTATTTGGGCAAAGGAAAACTCACTTGAAATTGCTATACCCCTACATAAGGCGCAAAAGACTGGCTGGTTTTGTGACCAGAGAGAAAATAGAGCTCTTGTTACAAAAATTGTAAAAGAACATACATTACACTCCGTTCTCAACTTGTTTTCATATACAGGAGGATTCTCACTTGCAGCCTTAAAGGGATGTGCTAGACATGTTGTCAGCGTAGATGTCGACAAAAACGCTCTATTACTATTAAAAGAGATGGTCGAGAGAAACAACTTAAAAGGTCGTCACCTAGAAATTGCATCGGATGTTTGGGAATATCTAAGGAGCGAAAAAGAACTCTTTGACCTTGTCATTGTAGACCCTCCTGCTTTTGTAAAACAAGCAAGTAAAAAAGCAAACGGCATGAAGGGCTATCTCGATCTTTTTAAGATGAGCATACCCAAAGTTAAATCTCAAGGGTTTTTGATGATTTATTCATGCTCTTACTTTATTACAGAGGAAGACTTGAATTGGATCCTTCGAAAAGCATTTGTTGCAACCAAGCGTACTTTCCAAACAATTTCTCAATTAAGCCAAGGCTTTGATCATCCCGTTCCTGCCTGGTTTCCAGAAGGAAAATATCTTAAAGGCTTTTTGTTAAAAGAATTACCTCCACTGTAAGTTTGCAACTCTTTTATGTGCCTCTGCTGCTGAAATACGATGAGCTGGATCCACTTGCAGCATCTCCCAAACCAAGTGCTGCGGTGAATTTTTGTTTGCAGGCTCTAAAAGCCAGTTAGGAGAAAGATTCGCTATTCTTTGAAGCACTTCAGGATTAGTTTTTGCATTATCCCAAGGAAGAGAAATATCTACAATTCTTGCTAAAACACACCCAAGAGCCCACACATCATGAGCCGTACTAGCTATCCCTTGAAAACCCGTTGCTGCCGTACTATTAATAGCAGCTTTAGCATATTCTGGGGACATGTACAAGGAAGTTCCACAAAACTTCTGTTTTGCTATTCGATCATTTTGAGCGCAAACAAATCCAAAGTCAGCAACATGTGTTTGCAATTTATTTGTTTCTTTATTCCTGCTTAAAAAAATATTAGCAGGCTTTAAATCCCTGTGCAAATAACCTCTTTGATGCATGAGAGCCACAGATCCTATCACTTCATCAAAAATGCTTTTCTTTTCTTCTAATATTAAGCCAAACCCCTTGAAAGCCCCTCCTAAATCACCCGCATCACAAAGCTCTAAAATAAGGCGCTGCTTTTGAAGATTACCCGCTCTATTTTGGTAAGTCACATCACTTACAAGCCTTACAAAACCATTTTCATTACCAAATCTCTTAAGATTTTCAAGCTCATTGTCATCTGCTATTTTAAGACCTGCTGATGCAAATAATTTACCCGTCTCTAATTCTACTGCAAGTGTTACAACCTTTGCATAACCTGTTCCTAAATGCCTATCTCCTAATTTCTTACGATTCAAGAGAACAAAAATGCGTCCCTCTTTGGTCACTTGAATGGTTCTTGCTAAACCTGTCTGTCGTGGACGAAGATAAATATCAGATCCTTTAAGCTTAGCACTTTCTAATAAAACCTCTCTATGCTCATCGACATAATCATAAATCTTTTTGGCAGTGTCAGAACTAATGTGAGATGCGCCCTCAATCTTATATTGTACAACTTCTCCAGAGGCAATATCTATTGTACGCCCTGCAACTAACAGCGTAACGCTCTGGTTTGTGTTGTAAGAGAAGACTACATCTCCAATTGTAACTTTAATATCTTGTCCCGATTGTCTAGCTCTTGCTAAATAGCTGGCCTTATTTGCATCTACATGCTTATATACTTCTTTTATCGTCTCTAATTTGAGTCCCGGAACTTTTTTTTGCAAGTTGGATCGAATAATCTCGCCCGTATTAAAATCAAGTACTCTTCCTGCAACTTGCAACAATATAGAACCATTCTTGTCATATGCTAGTTGCACTTTATCATTTATAACAACGTTGATCCGCTTTTTATTTTGTGCTGCTGCTAAAAGCTGAGCCTCTCCATTCTCATCAATTTCTCTGTAAATGGCTCGTATATCCTCTGTAGATAGTTGAGGAGCCATTCTTTGCAAGTGCGAGGCAACAATTTCTCCTGTATCAAAATCTATCGATCTCCCATCTGTAACCACATTTACAGAGCCATCCACTCGGTAAGTAATCGATAAGTGACTGTCCCCTTCCGTTACATCAGATCTATTTTTTTGCGCATCTAAAAGCCTTGCCGACCTATTAACATCGACGTGTTCATAAATCTGCCTTATCTTTGTAGGTGTTAAATTAGGCGCTGCATCTTTGAAAAGGGAGCCTACAAGTTTTCCTGTATCAAGATCGATAATACGCCCAGCTACATGTAGATGTACATGCCCTTCTTCTGTATAAACAACTGACAACTTGCCAATTTTTTCTGTTATATCTTCCTGCTTTAAGGCTGCAGCCTCTAACTTCTCTTGTCTATTAGCATCCACCTGTTTATAGACCTGTTGTATTACATCAACAGAAAGCCTGGGCATTGCCGCTTGCAAACGAAGAATTTGCACATCTCTTATTTTAGCAACACTTTCTGTGTCGTCTTGAGATGTTTTTGAAGTCACTTTTCCAGAAAGGGTTGTGGACGCTTCCGCGTTGCCAGCAGCTTTTAAACTCTCCGTTGCTGCGCGATCAACTCGCTCTTGCAACGAACTTTTTGTACTGCCTGTAGAAAGTTCATGCCTTGGCTCCATTTCAGGAGAACGTGCAGAAAATGCTATATCACTCATAATGCACTAAAATGAAAATTTTATTTACTATTTTAACAAATGCATCTTTACCCTCTTTTTAGTAAAGAAATTCTTTAGCTTCTCACTAAAAGTTTTCTTTGTTATAAATATATCATTACGGACAAGTGAGCTTTTGAGTTTATTTCTATATGTTTAAATATTTTTCTGTTTTAGCACTGATACTCACGCTTCTCACAAGTTGTGATTTGGCAAACCCTCCACCTAAAAATAACTCTAAAAAAACTACAAAAAATGAAGAACAATCTATAGACTTGAGCTATAAAGACTTAGTTATTGCAAACAATACCTTTGCATTCGATCTTTACGCTCTTTTAAAAATAAATCCTAATGAAAATGTCCTATTTTCTCCATATAGCGCATCTGCAGCGCTGGTCATGACAGCTCTTGGTGCCAAAAGAGAAACTTGGGAAGAGATGCAGCACACTCTACACTGGACAGATGGCCCCTTAGAACTTGCAAAGGCTCAAAAAGCACTCAATCAACACTTACTTCAAACAAATTCTGATTCATTAACTCTATCTATTGCAAATGCCCTTTGGGCTCAAAAACATTACCCTCTTCTTCCCTCCTTTCTAAAACTCATCTCTAGTGATAAACTAGGTAAAGTTTTTTCAGTAGATTTTAAAGACTCAGAAGTAGATGTTGCATCTCTTATCAATCAATGGGCAAAGAAAAATACAGAAGAGCGCATCTTCAACTTAATCACAAAAGAAGATATTGAGCCCTCGACAAACCTTGTTTTAACCAATGCTCTTTACTTAAAAGCTTCTTGGGAACAAACCTTTCTAAAAGACAATACACAGCAAGCCCCCTTCTTCTTAAATACAACAGAAATAACTTCTGTTGAAATGATGCAGCAGACAAGCTCTTTTCCCCTATTTCAAGACTCCAATCTCTCAATTATAGAACTTCCCTACAGTGCATCTTTTGGTTACTACATCTTGCTTCCAAAGCAGCAAGATGGCTTAAGTAAGCTAGAAGAAAATCTATCATCTGTTTTCGTTGAACAATTGCTCACAAAGCTCAAAATAAAACCTGTTTCTCTATCTATGCCTCGCTTTAAGATATCTTCCCACATCGACATGAACAATGCCTTAAAGGCTTTGGGAATGGATTTACCCTTCTCAACAGATGCTGATTTTTCTGGCATCGATGGCAACCAAAATCTCTTCTTAAGTAAAGTGCTTCAAAGTACATGGATTGCAGTAGATGAAGAGGGAACAGAATCTGCTTCTGCAACTGCTTCTATCATGAATCTAAAGGCAATGCGAACAGAACCACAAGAGTTAATTGTCAATCATCCCTTTATCTTTTTAATTATTCATAAAGACTCAGGCTCAATCTTATTCTTAGGGCGTATTGTCAATCCTCTTTTAGGCGAGAATTAACAATGCCTTTGCGTATCGAACACTTTGGACTTTCTAATGTAGGCCTTGTACGACAAAATAATGAAGATGCCTGGGAAGCACTACCGCAGCACAACCTATATGCCCTAGCAGATGGTCTTGGAGGAAAAAACTCTGGTGAAATTGCAGCAAGAGCTGCAATAGAGGAAATAAGTTCATGCATACAAAAAAACCCTCTATTTAACGATACGGCAAAAGATGACCAAGAGATCATAAAGGCACTGCATGCGGCCATTGTTGCAACAAATTTAAAAATCTGGGAAATGGCAAAAAGCGCACCGCACTTGAATGGTATGGGAACAACACTTACCCTAGCTCTTTTTTGGGACAACAAAATCATCTTAGGAAATGTAGGTGATAGCCGAATTTATAGAGTACGCTCTGGTAAATTAGAGCAACTTACACATGATGACTCTCTCGTCTTTGAACTTTTACAGTTTGGACTCATTGATGAAGAGGAAGCAAAAGTCTTTCCTCTTAAACATGTCATCACCAAATCTATTGGAGGAATTGCAACTCTTGATCCTTCTGTCTCTTCTCTTCCCATTGAAAATAATGATATTTATCTACTCTGTTCTGATGGTCTACACGGCCTTGTAGAGAACTTAGAGATTTTGTCCATTCTACAAAAAAATGACTCTCTAGAAAACATCTCTCACAACCTTATTAAAGCAGCCTTATCTAAAGGCGGTCATGATAATGTGACTGTCATAATCATCAAGACCTTATTATAATTAATTTTTTTATAGCATTAAATCCTTCGCCAACCTATATATAAAATAATTAATATACCTTTAGGAGATAAGGATCATGGCGGACAACAACACCATCAAAGAAGTAGGCTCTACTCATCACACACAACAACATAATATGGGAACAGAAAATGGCTCTACACTCGTAAAAATCACTCACCATGGGCACAAATTTACTTACTCACCCTCTACAGGATATTATACATCTCAATTACAAGAAAAACCTTTATGCAATACAAATGATCCTCACTTAGAAGCTCTTACAAAACATATACAATCCCTCTTTCATGAGATTGCAAAACATTCATCCAAAGCAGATAGCAGTTCAACAACAGCTACTGATCATCCCAAAAAAATCACTTCAACAAAAATTAAATTCAACGACAGTACAGGTGAAGCAGTTATACGCCAAACTGATGAAAGTGGTGCTCAACGACGTACCACTATAAAAATGGAAAGTGGTTCTATGAAAAAACTAGAGCATTTAATGGAACAAGCTATAAAAGCAGGCTCATTTAATCTAACTCGAACAAAAACAGAAGAAAAAACTAATCAGAATAAACATAGAAGTAATACAAGCAACCAACTACAAGATATCTCCACTAAATCCTCTACTAAAACAGCATCTATAAAGCCTCAAAAACCCTTTACCCACCTTCCCAAATCAACTGCAAAAATTTCGAGCGATAAGAAAATAGAAATAAAAGATGAAGCAAAAAGAAACGCAAAACGCACTCGTGAAACCCAAGAAAGATTCAAAAAAGAAATAATTAAAAAAATAGATTTAAAGGTTGATATCAAAAAGTCATATTAACGGATACAACGGGTGCTACGAATGCATTGGCATTTCTTCCTGCATATGTAAAGAAAACGCCTACAAAGAGACCTAAATTTTGACTAAAATTGTATTCTAATGATGGAGACATGCTCAATTGATCTGTAGATGGACCGCCTACTGTTGCAACTGTATTAAAGGCAGTAACGCCAGGATTTCCCTTAAAACGAGATTGATTCTGATGCGTATAAACAAAATCCGTTGCTAGCACCCAGTTTTGAGTGATCTGATATTCATAGGATAATAAAGCAATGGTTTGACATCCAGGAAACACAACACCACCTGTTCCAAAACCTCCTCCATATCCATTAAAGCCATTGACATGTACTTTTAAGGGATATGCATAAAACAAATTAGCATAAACATTTAATAAATGCTTATTAGGCAAAAGAAACTGTTTTTGTACAAAAATGGCTGCAAGTGATACAAAAGCTCCATTACCTGTCCAGTCTGCTAGGAGTTTATTTGGATCTAACCTTTGATATTTACCTGTAGGAAATGTTTCTTGAATAGCAAACACAACAGAGGGCTTTAAACTTTTATCATCTTGCGACATAAGCAAGAACTCTAACATGATAGATTGATCACCAAAGTGAATGTAATCTCGTCCTTCTGTTCTGTTATAGGTTGCTTGTAGTGTAAACACTATATCCATCTTCTCCGTAAGACCTGTGGAGAGAAATGTGTAGGGGACTACAGCCAAAAAAAAAGGTTCTTTTTGCAAGCCCCAATTACTTGTATATTTTTCATGACTTAGTTGAACGGGAAGATAGGGTTGTACGTTGATCTTGCCTACTTCTATCATTGAGGCTTGAAATGCAATTACAGTACCCGTAAACCAAGGTTTGTAAAGAGCGTCATCATACCCATACAAATTAACTATTGCAAAAAACGATAAAATGCATGTTAAAATGTTTTTCATAAACAACTCATATTAGACATAATAGACTTCTTGCATAATTAGCTTTGCTTAGAAAAATTGCAATTTTTTGAGTAGATTTATTGATAAATTTTGAGAGCATATGTGAACATATTGTTGAAAAATTTAACGATAAAGATGCAAAAAAAGACAATTTTAACAAGCAAATGTAATTACGCAAGAAGTCTAATGTAAGGATCTTATCTCCTCTTTGAATCAAAGTACTTTTTTGGCTGTTCTCCAACCCAAGATTACTCCGCTTTTGCTTAAATTCCAAGGCAAAAATCAATTCTTGAACTTGTTTGTGTATATATACGTGTTAGGTGGGCAAGTATTGCATTGTTTGTAAGAAAATGGGCTTAGCTCTAATTTTTTCCACCCAATTTTGTCGCGCCTTTTTAGGCATATACATGACACAAGAGCCGTGATCTTTGTTTAATTTATCGAAAGACTCTTCAAGCTGGCTGGCAATTTTTGCATCTATATCAGAAGACCTTGTACGCATACCAAGCTTATAATAAAAACCATGAGACTTCCAAGAGGCCTCTAAAAGCAGGCGCCCTTCACAGTGATTCGCGTAACCATACTCCATTGCTGCCTGCATAAGTGCAGTACCAATCCCCTTATATTTTTGTTTCTGTAAAGAGAAAAGTTCTTCAACAATTATCTTATCCACCTCTCCAATATTTTTTCGTCCATAACCATAATAATCATCAAAATCACTCAAATTTGAGTAGTTTTTACTTCCATAGCCCCTACCAGCAAGAATTCTTATCCAATCTACTTTAATATGTCCTAATAATTCTTTACCTAGATGAGCCTCAAATTTTATCACCCCATAGTTAAGATCTTTTCTTACTATTGTTACAGGTATCTCTTCATTCTCTTTCTTAGAATAAATGCACGCTATACCTGATTCCATAGTAGAAGGGGTCGTTGTACTAGTAGAAGTTGTAATGCTAGTGGAAGAACTGGAATGAGTAGTTGTGGCCTCCTCAACAGACTCTATTCCAATTGCTTGAATTTTGGTAGGATTTACAGGAATAGGATTTAAAGCATCTCTTGGAAAAATATGAACTACAATATAGTAGGCTGCTAATGGAATTCCTAACGTTAATATATGAAATACTACGTTTGCAACTCGCCTCAAAAAAGTTTGATTCTCACAAAGTGGATGACTAAACAAGTGATTTGAATGCGTGCAAGCAAAAGCAGCATTCATTACTATAACATTACTCATAAAAGTTACTCCTTTTTGGAAAGATTGTACACCATTCAGCACTTTTTAGTAAACTAAATATTTTAAAATATGATAGAAAAAAGTTAATGGTAATAATGGATTTGAAAAATGGCATCATCTTTTTTTTTGAAAGACTGCGCTCTTATCGGAGTTTCAACGGGAGAATCCGTAACCTCTTTACTCCAATTTAAAGAAGTCATTGCAAAAATCCCTTTGAGCTCAATCTATCACCATTTTTGGGGAGGAAGATTACGTCCCTCTTTTATCCATCCAGACTACCACAATGACTTTGCTTATTGGGCGCACTTTTCCTTGCATGATAATATCCTCTCAGAACGGCTTGGTATCATTGACCCAAGGGAGCACAACGATCTAGAAGATTTGCGCAAAACTCTTATCGAAATTATCGAAACACGCCTTGATGAAAAAGAATTTATACTTTGGACAAAGCAGGAACAAAAGTTTTATTTTACTCGCTCTGTAATCGTTGTATTTGATACCCCTCTTGTCGTAAACCACCCATCTGAACTGAAAAATATTATACCCTTATTGCCAACAAGTTCGATCTTTTACCATTTTATTGATGCAAGAACACGTACCCCAGAAAAAGAGGATGACTTTACCTACTGGATCAAGGAATCTGGAGAAGATTATCAAGAGTTACTGGGCAAAATCGCATTAATCGATCATTACTTTCTCTCTTTGCCAGAAATTAAAACAAAATTAATCGAAATTTTTACTAAAGAGTGGAGTTAATAACCTGAGTTTTGAATTCAAATGACTCAGGGTTAGAGGGGATTCTGGATAAATTTTTAATCATTTTTGCAAAGTCCATATTCAAAAACTATAAACGAGCAAAAAGATTGAACAGTTGTCAGAAGATTCCTAAGATTGAGTAATTTAAACCCAAAACTCAGGTTAATATATGGCAAATATTTTAGACCCTTATAAAGCACTTCTTGGACCAGAATTAATCGATCAACTCTATCAGATCTCTTCGCTACTCAAAAACATCAAAGTTTTGCATATTAACTCTACCAAACTAGGTGGAGGTGTTGCAGAAATTCTTGGAAAAATGGTTCCTTTTATGAATGCTTGTGGGCTGGATACAAAATGGGAAATATTCGAAGGAGATCCTCTCGTATTTCAATGTACAAAGCAATTTCACAACTTATTACAAGGCAAAAACGCTTCTATGCCAGGACTTTCTATGCTCCATGCCTATGAAGAGGCTAATGCAAAAAATGCAGAACGCTTAAAACCTCTATTAGAAGAAAGTGATATCGTGTTTATACATGATCCACAGCCATTGGGATTATTACAACACACTACACAACGCAAAGGAAAATGGATATGGCGCTGCCATGTAGAGACTTCAGAGCCTTCTCGACGTGCCTGGCAATACTTAAAAAAATACATTTCTGATTATGATGCTACCATATTTTCTTTAGAAGACTTCACACATGCTCTTCCACACCCTATCTACCTAGTGACGCCTAGCATTGACCCTTTAAGTGAAAAAAATATCGAATTAGATGATGCTGAAGTAACTTCTGTATATAACAATTTTGGTATCGATAACAAGAGACCTACCCTACTCCAAGTATCTCGATTTGATCGTTTTAAAGACCCCATTGGGGTCATTGAGGCTTTTCGCCTGGCAAGAAAATTTCATTCAAATTTACAACTAGTTTTAGCCGGTGGAGAAGCTACAGACGATCCAGAGGGTGAAATCATCCTCAATGAAGTCAAGCAAGTTGCAAATGGTGACCCAGACATCCACATTTTACTGCTCCCAGCAGATGCGCATCGCGCCATCAATGCACTCCAGCGAGGCGCTACTATCATACTTCAAAAGTCCCTAAAAGAGGGCTTTGGGCTTACTGTAACAGAAGCTCTTTGGAAAGCAAAACCTGTAATTGGAGGAAACACTGGAGGCATACGTTTACAAATCATTAACCACCATACAGGCTTTCTTGTTAACACTCCAGAAGGCGCTGCACACCGCATTCGCTACCTCTTACAATACCCAGATATTGCAAAAGAACTTGGCATTAACGGTAAGCGCTTTGTCAAAGAGCAGTTTCTTATTACACGTCATTTAAGAGAGTATCTAACGCTTATGACAACACTTTTATTTCCTAAGGGTGATCGCATCAATTTTGTAAGGAGCCCATGATTAAGTGTTCTTTAGAAGATATACCCTCTTCTGTATACCGCCTGCAATTAAGCGAGTATTTTCCTATCAAAAAAGCAATCCTTCTTATACCTTATCTTGAAGCGCTTGGCATTGAAGGTCTCTACTGCTCTCCTATCTTTCTTAGCTGTAGCTCCCATGGCTACGATGTTTTAGATCCAAACCGCTTAAATCCTTTACTTGGTACAATGGATGAATTTGATCTACTCTGCTCTTCACTCAAAGAAAAAAAAATGAAGCTCATCTTAGATATCGTTCCAAACCATATGAGCATCAAAAAAGCAGAAAATAAGTGGTGGTATGATGTGCTGCGATATGGCAGAGAATCATCCTTTGCAAGCTACTTCGATATCAACTGGGATATTGAAAAAAAAGGATTAGAAAACAAACTTCTTTTACCTATTCTAGAAGCCTCTTATGGATATTTATTAGAAAACCAACAAATACAGCTTATCTTTGATCAAGATTTTTGGATTGCTTATCGCGACTATAAACTGCCCCTCTCTTCTCGCTCTCTTTCTTTAATTCGCGAACATGGAAAAGAAACAGAAGATTTATTAAAGCTCTTTAATGGCACTATAGGCGATAGTAGTAGTTTTGAATTACTCCATCAGCTCCTAGAAATCCAATGTTTCCGCCTAGCTTATTGGAAAGTTGCAGGGCAAGAGATCAACTATCGCCGTTTTTTTGATATCAACGAGCTTGTTGCCATCCATATTGAAAATGAAAAGGTCTTAAACGAGCATCACAAATGGGTCTTTGATTTACTTACTGCAAAAAAAGTGCAAGGCTTGCGCATCGATCATCCAGATGGTCTTTATGATCCAACAGAGTATTTTAATCGAATTAAAGAAAAAAACCCGACTCTTGTTATCGTTGAAAAGATTTTAGATTGTGATGAATCTCTTCCAGAAGACTGGAATGTCAATGGAACAGTTGGCTATGACTTCCTCAATATCTTGAATGGTATATTTATTCAAAATAAAAATGAGGCTAGCATTCGCTCCATCTATGAGTCCTTCATTGGAAATACAATAGATTTTAAAACATTACTCTATGAAAGAAAAAAAGTATTTGTTCATAGGAATATGTCTTCTGAAATTAGATTTCTTGGCAAACTTTTAAGCGATCTTGCTGAAAAAAATAAATATTTTAGAGACTTTACAAAGATCGAGCTTACACTTGCAGTCAAAGAAATCATTGCCTGTTTTCCGGTCTACAGAACCTATATTCGAAAAGAAGAGCCCATAAGTCATCGTGATAGCAAATTCATACAAGAGGCAATTGAACTTGCAAAAAATAAAACTCCTGAAATTGATCTTTCCATCTATCAATATATTAAGGATATCTTTTTACAAGACAAACAAAAAGACTCCATCGATTTTGTACTACGCTTTCAACAGATCACAAGTACGGTCATGGCCAAAGGTCTTGAAGATTCTGTATGCTACATCTATAATGCTCTTCTATCTGTCAATGAGGTTGGTGGAAGCCCTCTCAATTTTGGTTTTTCTAAAACAGAATTTCATCAATATAATAAAGATCAGCTTGCAAAATGGCTTGGGTTTCTTACGACATCGACACATGATACAAAAAGAAGCTATGATATGCGTATGCGCCTTAATGTATTGAGTGAGATCCCACAAGAGTGGCAAGATATTCTCACACTGTGGAAAGAAGTCAATTGTAACTTTAAAACAGAAATTCAAGGCCTATCTTATCCAGAGCGTAACACTGAATATTACATCTATCAACAACTGCTTGGCATGTGGCCAAATGAAGAAGAGAAGGGATTTCAAGAGCGTTTTTGGAATTGCATCCTAAAAGCTATCCGAGAATCGGGCGTCTATACTTCATGGCGTATTCCAAACCCAGAGTATGAAGAAGCTGTAAAACGATTTGTAGAGGCTATTTTTCATGAGGGAAAAAAATTTTTACCCTCATTCTTGAATTTTGAAAAAAAACTTGCTCTCTTAGGCTCATATGGATCTATCAGCGGTATCATTTTAAAAATGGGTTCATGTGGTATTGTTGACATTTATCAAGGAAATGAATGGCTCACTTATTCTGCACAAGACCCTGATAACCGCCCAGTTTTAGATGAGGCAAGTTGTGTGCTTACACAAGAGTCCATGGAAAAGCTTTTTGAGCTTATTCTAGATGGTCGTCTAAAACAGCAACTTACTGCTCTGGCTCTAAATTTTCGAAGAGATCACAAAAGACTTTTTTTAGAAGGAGATTATATTCCCATCAAAGTTCAAGGCGAGCTTGGAGAGCATGTAGTTGCTTTCATGCGAAAATTTGATAAGGAGGTAGCTATTTTTGTTGTAGCACGCTATTACAATGCTCTTCTTAAAGATTCAATAAAACCATTAGGAGACGTCTGTTGGGGTAAAAACACCCTTGAAATTCCCGAAGAACTTGCATTACATGACCTTTTTACAAACATTTCCTTTTCACAACAAAGTATACCTCTTGGAAAAATATTTAATAGCCTGCCTGTTGCTATTCTAACTAATGTTGAGGTAAAACCATGAAACTGGATCTTGGAGCCACTCTACACACAGACAACAACGCTTTATTTAAGGTATGGGCACCTCTTCAGCCTACTTTAAGGTTAAAACATAATAAAAATATCTATATGATGGAAAAAGATGAAAAAGGATATTTTCACTACTGTTTAGATAATGTTTATGAAAACGATTATTATTCTTATATCTTTCAAAATAATATAGAGCGTGCAGACCCTGTTTCAAGATACCTTCCAGACGGACCTTTTGGAATGTCTTGTATCCTAAACCCTTCTTCTTTCAAATGGAATGATGAAAAATGGAAAAAGCCGAAAAAAAATGATCTAATTTTCTATGAATGTCATGTAGGTACTTTTACGAAGAAGGGAACTTTTACAGAAACCATTTCAAAACTTAACTACCTTAAAGAACTTGGTATTACATGTCTGGAAGTAATGCCCATTACAGAATTTTCAGGAAAATGGGGCTGGGGTTATGATTCTGTAAGCTTATTTGCCCCTCACCACCACTATGGAACACCTTCAGAGCTGAAAAATCTCATCAATTGCTGCCATGAAGTGGGAATAGCTTTTTGCCTCGACATCGTCTACAATCATTTTGGTCCAGAAGGCTTCTTTTTAAATGAATTTGGCCCCTACCTTACAAATCGTTATCAAACGCCTTGGGGAGAAGCTGTCAACTTTGATGGTCCTTATTCTGATGAGGTAAAGCATTTAATCATCCAAAATGCGCTCTACTGGGTGCATGAATTTCATGTGGATGCACTCCGCTTAGATGCCCTGCACGGAATCTATGATAACAGTGCTCACAGATTACTCGATCAACTAAGAGAATCTGTTGGAGATGACGCCTACTTAATTGGCGAGAGTGATTTAAATGATAACAGACTCCTTTTACAACACAAGCTCGATGCTCTTTGGAATGATGACTTTCATCATGCTCTTCATGTTACACTAACTTCAGAGCAACAAGGTTACTATCAAGATTTCCAAGGGATTAAAGATCTCAAAACCATCTTACAAGAAGGTGTTGTTTATGGAGATAAATACTCTTCTTTTCGCAGGCGCCATCATGGCAATTCCTTCAAAGATATTCCTCATAACAATCTTATAGCTTTTAGCCAAAATCATGATCAAATTGGAAATCGCGCGCTAGGAGATCGGCTAAAAGTACCTCTTGAAGTACAAAAAGTTGTAGCCTTTTTTGTTATCTTGGGACCTTTTCTTCCCCTTATCTTCATGGGAGAAGAATATGGAGAAAAAAATCCCTTTCAATACTTTGTGGACTGTCAAAATAAAGATCTTTTTCAACAAATTTATGAGGGAAGAAAAAAAGAGTTTCAGATGCAAGGAACATATGCCCCCGATATTCAAGCTTTTTTAAAATCCAAGCTCTCCTGGGAAATTAATCATGACCTCTTTACTATATACCAAACACTCATAGCCTTAAGAAAGCAGTATCTTCTTCATGAATTCCATCTTGATCCTATACAAAGTGAATATTCTCTGTTTTGGCACTACGGCAACTCTGTCCACCTATTTTGCTGTTTTCAAGAAAAGCCATGTTCCATTACAGCAAAAGCTCAAAACATTTTATTTCAAACAGGCTCTATATCCACTCAAGAGAACACCATTTCATTCAAAGGTCCCTCAGCGATACTCTATACCTAAATGCTCTTCGATAAATTGTTCATCAATTTTTCCTGTTACTGGCTTACCAGCAACTAGAGATAGTTTCCTTCTAAGTTCTTGTATGGTGTGTTTTAAATGAATTGCCATTTGCTTATGTAAAAGAAATAGCTTCTTTAAAACATCTTTTTGACTTGGCGGAGCCTCTTCAATTTTAGCTGCAATATCCCAAAACTCTCTTTTTAAATTCTTCTTATACAACATTACTTCTTGTAGGCCTTCTAATTCTCTTCTCAAGTGAGTTTCTTTTTCAGAAAGCTTTTCTATCTCCTGTTTCAAGGCTCTTCTTATAATTATTGCCTCTCTTCCCGCTTCAGTTTCTGGACTTAAAGCTGATGCACAATGAAAATCACTATTCATCTTTGCTAAAAGAACTTTCTTATTTTTAAGTTCTGCAGAATCAGAGTGAAAGGTCTGTCTAAATAGGCTAATAGCTTCTTCAATTTTTGGCTTTGATCTTGCTGGCTGGACACGCTGCAATGTTTTATCTCTGTCAGTAATTTCGATAATTTTTCGAATTGCTTTTTTACTAAAATGCACATTTGAAGCTACGCGCTCAACCATTTGCAAGTGAACTCTTTTTATCTCATCATCTGATAAAGGAGATACAACTATTTCTCTTAATCTTCCTGCAAAGGCATCATTTCCTTTTAATGTATCTTTATTATCTTTGCTACCATACTCTTTTAATGTTGTAAGACCAATAAAATGGATGGCTCTTGGGCCAGGTTCCAGCCTAGTTTTTAAAGCTTCAACAAGCTTATTTAAGTTATGAGCTTCGTCAAATGCAAAAATCACCTCTTTCTCATACCCTTTTACACGATTTATAATACGTTCTAGAAGTTGGAAAGGTGTATCATAACTGGAAGTCTTGCTTAACAGCATGGCATTGATATAGAAAATTTTTTTATTTTTAAGCTCATTTGGAACATTTCCAGATACAATTCGATACGCTAGCTGATGAAGAAGTGTTGTTTTACCACAACCAGAATCACCAAGAAGCATGGGATGCAAATTATTTTCACTACTTGTAGAAAGTATTGAAATAAGCTCTCCAAGCTCTTCCTCTCTTCCATCTGCTAGTGGTAATAAACCTTGGTAAGCCTCATCTGTAAAGTTACGGATATCATAACCTAATTGATTGGGACATGGTCTCAAACAATTGTACCAAAGGATTAGAAGCAAAATAAGCACAATAGTTATGCCAGCAGTCATCGTACAAAGCTGCCAAAATACAGGAATAATGGGAGCTAAAAATCCTCCTATAGCAAGAGGCACTAAAAGTAGGCCAAGAAGTAATTGAACCAAGAAACTTGCCTCAAATGCATTTTCTGGAGGAGTTCTTTGATCTGGAAAAAATGCGCTTTCAATCGTAAATACAATATTTTCAATAAAATTTCTTACTTGTACATAAACTCTTCTACACTTTAGCTGAAACGTATCTTTTACGTTTAACTTGCTAAAGCGTACTTCTGCAAGTGCTTGAATTGTTTCATCTAATGAAATTTCATTATTAGTTATCTTGTAAAGCTGCTTCCAGTTCTCTTCTAACTTATCCAAAGAAAAAAGTTCTGCAAATTCTGTCAAATCTATCTTTAAACTAGCAATAAAGGGTGCAATATCTTGCAAGACTTTTTGAATAGTTTCCTTTGATGCCTTTGTAAAAACAGTTTGGAGCCTTTTAAATTTGGCACTTGTATGACTGATGCGTCCTTGTAATAAAAGCCCTGATTCTGCTTTCAATGCTAAATGATCATCAGGTTGGATAGCTTTTCCTTGTATTGTCACCCGATCGTGCAAAGAAGTTATGGTCTTCTCTAAAGAAGCAAGACTTTCAAATCCAAAATCATGAATAAAGTTATTATATTCTCTAACAAATACAACCATAATCCTCCAAGAATCAACTATTAGGATAAAGTAAGAAAGCCTTTTTCAAAAAACAATTACTCTTTTAGCCAAAGACTACCCTGCCAGCCGTTTCGGCTGATCCTGCCCACCCTGTTATTATTTATACACAAATAAGTTCAAGAATTGATTTGTGTATAAACAACATCCTCGAGAGCTTGCTTTCTGGCAGTAGAGTTCATCATGTCCCACATCGCCTTAAAGCCAGGGCATGTCTTTAGTAATTCATCTTTGGGGCCCTCAGCAATCTTAATTCCCTTGTCCAAGTATAAAATTTTGTCCGAGTCTTCTATTGTTGAAAATCTGTGAGCAATTAATATTTGTGTAACATGCCCTTTCATCTCCTTAATAGCTATTTTAATACGATTTTCACTAATCGCATCAAGTGCTGATGTAGCTTCATCCATAATTAAGATAGGAGACTTTTTAACAAGAGCCCTTGCAATAGCTAGACGCTGCTGCTGACCACCCGACAAATTTTTTCCAGACTCTGCAAGCACCATTTGGTATTGATTAGGAAGATTCTCAATAAACTCATCTGCATAAGCTCTTTTTGCAGCGATGCGTACTTCTTCTTCACTAAACGACTTACCAAAGGAAATATTACCCTGAACAGTATCGATAAAAAGAAAGGGCTTCTGAGATACAAAAGCCATATTTTCCCGCAAAGATTTTTGTGTATAGGCATCAATTGGCTTGCCATTGAGACGAATAACACCCTTTTCTACCTCATACAACCTAGGAATGAGCTGCACGATCGTAGATTTTCCAGAACCCGTAGGGCCAACGATTGCAAAGCTTTCGCCTTTTTTTATAAAAAAACTTACGCCCTTTAATACCCACTCATCCTCGTAACGAAACCAAACATCATCAAACTCAATGCTCTCCAAATTTCCATCAAACTCAATTGCTCCTGGCTTGTCCTCAATCTCTGGTTTTAAATCGAGTACCTCGTACATTCTTTCTGCAGCAATCACGCCTCTTTGAATCTGAGAATTTTCTTCTCCAAACTTCTTGATAGGCTCATAGAACTGATACAATAATCCACAAAATACAATTAGGCTTGATACTTGCATTTGAAGAATATATAAGCCATAAAAGAGAACTAAAGCTAAAAACAGGCCTCCTAATGTATGTAAAATGGGCCTTGCAATGCTGTTATATTTAGCATTTTTCTCTTCCAAATAAGCCATTTGATCGTTTTGTTCTTTGTATTTTCTGATAGAAAAAAGTTCCATCGCAAAGATCTTTACTGTCTGTATACCCGCAAGAAAGTCTATCAATACAGATGTAAAAGTCTCTTGGTTCTTTTGAATACGCCTGGACACTCTTTTGACACGCCCTGTCAAATAAACAATTGGCAATACAACTAGCGGTATTCCCACAAAAACCACTAAAAATAATTCAAAAGAGATATAAATACACAAAAGTGTATTGGATATCATAAGAAAAGGCGTTTGCAAGTAATTAATGAGGGCTGAGTTAATGGAGCCTGCAACAACAGATGCATCTCCTACGACTCTAGAAGATAAACTTCCTAAGTTATGCTTTTGATAAAAGCTCATAGGAAGCGTCTGAATGTACTCAAAATAGCGCTGTCTTAAATCTCTACTAACTCGTATCGATATAAGCTGCGTAAAATATTTAATACCAAAAATTGCAGCGGCTTTAAATATTGCAACCAATACAACAATGACAATCATGAGTTTTGCATTGCTAGAAACGTGAAATTTCTTATCCAAATCCAGAATTATTTTTTTAAATACATCTTCTTTACTCTTATCAAGCTCTTTTGAAGGATTTTCTTGAACGGCTTCTTTTTTATCTTGAGAAGGTACATCTCCATTTTGAGCAGAAAAAACAGTCGAACCAGACGTAAGAAGACCAAGTGTCATAAATTCCATTGAAGAGCCAATTGTCATAGCAAACATGGAAATAAGGGTAAAACACATAAGCAAATAGTGCTTACGATTCTGAAATGCTGTCTTTAAAAGTAATCTCATCTATTATTGTGCCTTAAAAATTATGTATATATAAAGACGCCGTACAAAAAAATTATACAACTAAAAACTTACCCATTTTACGAAATTTAAGGTACCTGCGTTCCACCAACATTTTTGGTGGCATACCCTTGAGTATATTCCACTGATCGACAATATAACTTTTCACCTGACTGTAAACAAAAGGAGGATCATAATGTGCACCTCCTGGAGGCTCTTTAATGATATTATCAATAATATCAAGCTCCAAAACATTTTCAGCATTAAGTTTTAAAGTAGCTGCCGCAAGCTCCATTTTACTTGCATCTTTCCAAAGAATCGATGCACAACCCTCTGGGGATATTACAGAGTAATAAGAATGCTCTAACATACCTATTGAATCACCAACTGCTATTGCAAGAGCACCTCCAGAAGAAGCCTCTCCTATCACAACAACAATAATGGGCGTATTGAGCCTTGCCATTTCCTTAAGATTCTCTGCAATTGCCCAAGCCTGTCCACGCTCTTCTGCAGCAAGCCCAGGAAATGCTCCTGCAGTGTCCACAAAAGTTACAACAGGCAACTTAAACTTTTCTGCTATCTTCATTAAGCGAAGAGCCTTTCTAAAGCCCTCTGGATGAGGCATTCCAAAATTACGATACATTCGAGACTCTGTGTCATTACCTTTTTCTTGCCCAATAACCACACATTTAATGCCACCAATTTTAGCAAGACCTCCCATAATTGCATGATCATCCGCAAAATACCTATCCCCAAACATTTCGACAAAATCTTCACAAATATGATTAATATAATCAATTGCGTGAGGACGAAGTGGATGTCTACAAATAGTAACTCTTTCCCATGGAGTAAGCTCGGAATAAACTTTTTTACGTAAATCCTCTAGCTTGCCTTCTAATACCTGTATATCTTCAGTGGAAAAAAGAGAACTATCTTTCTTATGATGTTCTTTAAATTGTTGGATCGTTTTCTCATATTCTTGCATCTGTTTTTCGTGAGGTAAAAGATCCATGAGTCCCTATTTTGTTGCAGATTCTGCTTTTGTTACATCTTCCACACCTGGTAGACGCACATCATTAAAGTTCTTTACAATTTGCACTGTTGTTGGCTTTGTAATGACGATGGCATAAAGCTCTTCTATGTCTTTTGTAGCAAGACGAATACAGCCATCACTTTCATATTTTGAAATACATTCTATATTTTCTAAAAGCTCACCCTTTTTTCCATCTACATTGACATTAGTCCAAGGGGCTCCATGAATCCCATAGCCCCTTGCAGGGGCAGTTGTTCCCTCAAGCTCTTTATCAAAGGGAATCCACCTTGTACCAAAAACACGAATCATCTCAGTAGTTTCATGATGAAATAAGCCCATTGAACCTGGCTTATAAGTGACAACTTTACTTCCAAGAGAATATTTGCCCAAGGGCGTAAGACAACCAGATGGACTATTTGAATCCAATCTACCAAGACCTACATCATAAGTTTTTAGCAATACTCTCTTATTTTCTTGTTTATCTAGCGCATAAAAAAACATCTTAGAACAAGAGATATCCACTAAAAGAAAAAATTCCACCTCTTTTCTAAGAACATTAAATCGATCACCCTCTGCAACTTTTTGAGTCAAGTAATCTACTTTTCGGTTTAAACTGCGAGCAATGAAATGTTTTGAGGTAGCATAATGCGTTGCATAATCACCAAGCCATGCGGATCTTCCCTGCATCCAAGAGACCCTTGCTTTGTAGGTAACAGTCTCAACAAAAGCATCGAGCTTATTTTGGTCTACATCAAAAAGCTCTTGAACTCGATCAACTTCTGACAAGGGGTTTTTTGAAAAAACGATGAGGACAGGCTCTTTTTTTAAAGAGTTTTTTTGATCTATTTTCTTAATTGAAGAAGATTCTTTAGATTTAGCTGCTTGATTAAGCTCTATTTCAACTGAAGATCCAGGAACAGATTTGCTCACCGTTTTATCAGGTGTATCACTACTTTTTCCTTGCTTCTTTACCCATGCTGCTACGCCAATGACTATAAACAAAATTAAGGCAAAAATAACAAAGAGCCTGGAAAACGACATCTTTTCTCCTAACTAGATCCTAAATAAAGAGATCCATTATCGATGATATTGCCCTTTTTTGCAACCTCTCAAAACTTAAGAGGAATTCTTGAACTTGTTTGTGCATATATGTTATATCTCCAAACATTTAAAAATAGACTTCTTGCATAATTAGCTTTGCTTAGAAAAATTGAAATTTTTTGAGTAGATTTATTGATAAATTTTTCAAGCATATGTGAACATATGCTTGAAAAATTTAACGATAAAGATGTCAAAAAAGACAATTTTAACAAGCAAATG
>JARLHF010000004.1 GCA_031292375.1 Chlamydiales bacterium | reverse complement strand
TTTATTATTTTTTTGCTAACATTACTGATAATTATTTGAAATAACGTTGATTTTTGTGACTTTAATCTCTAGTTTCCGCTTCATTTGGCCTACTAGACGAGAAAACACTTATAAATCCATCGCCACTCCTAATTGCTGGCTCCGAGTATAAAGCCCTTCACAAAGAATGTATGGTAAAGTATAAGAGTTTCGAACTTAAGATGGGAAGATTTGGGGGAAGGCAGGGTGAAAAGGCTTGATTTTGAAGAAGGACTGAGGATTTTTAAAGAGGCTCCTATTGAGGAGTTGCAAGCGATGGCAAATGCTGTGCGACAAGAAAAACATCCTGGATCTTTTGTTTCTTTTGTACTCGATACAAATCCTAATTATACGAATGTATGTAATGCAGATTGCTCATTTTGTGCTTTTTATAGGAAGGAAGGAGCAAAAGATGCTTATAAAAAGAGCGTTGCAGAAGTGATGCAACATCTTGAAAGAGCAAGGAGGGCTGGCCTTACAACGGTTCTTTTGCAAGGTGGCCTTGCAGATGACCTTAAATTGGATTATTATGTGTCTCTGGTTAAAACAGCGATAGAGCACTATCCGGATATTCACCCCCATTTTTTTTCTGCTCCAGAGATATGGAATTGTGCAAAAGTTTCTAATTGTTCTGTTAGAGAAGTTTTGCAAGCTCTCTATGATGCAGGGCAAAGGACCATACCAGGTGGGGGCGCTGAGATTTTATCTGAAAGGGTGCGCTTGAAGATCTCTCCAAAAAAGATGGAGACAGGTGCATGGATGCTTGTGCATAGGACAGCTCATGAAATTGGGTTTAGGACGACTGCCACTATGATGTATGGGCATGTAGAGGAGCCAGAAGATATTTTGATACATCTGGATGTTTTACGTGCATCTCAGGATGAAATTTCTGGATTCTCTTCTTTTATACCATGGAGTTACAAAAGAGATCGTACATTATTGCGCAGGACAGTAAAGAATTGGGCAGGTAAAGATGCCTATTTTCGCATTCTTGCCTTCTCTCGCATTTATCTAGATAATTTTGATCATATTGCAGCTTCATGGTTTGGAGAAGGTAAAGAGATTGGAATGCAAGCCCTCTCTTATGGCGCAGATGATTTTGGTGGGATTAACATGGAAGAGAATGTGCATAGAGCCGCTAATTTCATCAATAAGACAGATCATAATGGCATTATTGAGATGATTCGAAAAGCAGGGTTTGAGCCTATTCAGCGTAATGCTTTTTACAAAACCATCAGAACTTATGAGAACATTTCTGAGGTAGATATTCCTGAAGAGCAGAGAGTCAAGGAAGAGGATTATGTTCCTATTTTAAGTAATCACGGATGATGATTTCTGCGGCGGTTTCAAAGTCGTGCAGGTCAATGTTGAGCCAGCGAAATGACTCCTCTTTTTTAAACCAGGTGAATTGTTTTTTTGCATAACGACGAGAAGC
This sequence comes from Chlamydiales bacterium, assembly GCA_031292375.1. Classification (NCBI taxonomy): domain Bacteria; kingdom Pseudomonadati; phylum Chlamydiota; class Chlamydiia; order Chlamydiales; species Chlamydiales bacterium. The sequence continues at coordinate 78,696 of JARLHF010000004.1, read as the reverse complement.
TTGCTTGAAGGCAGCAACGAATTTTTTGTACTCCTCTTCTGTTTGAGCGGTGTCTAAAAAATCTAGGCATTGCTTGTAACCAATTGCCTGGCATGCAGAAAGGTTTTGTTTGAGGCCTTCGTGGATGAGGCCTTTAACCTCTTCTAGCAGCCCAGATTCTAGCATCTTTTCACAACGATCTTCGATGCGTTTGTAAAGAACGTCTCGTGGGCGAAAAACAAACCAGCAGCGGTAATCATAGTTAGAAGGGGGAGCTCTCTCTTTCCAAGAAAAAGAACTCACCTGCTCCCTTGTGAGGGTAATGATTTCTAGCGCTCTGATAATTTTATGTTTATCTCCTCTTGTAATTGTAGCTGTATAGGTAGGATCTAATTTTGCAAGTCTTTCAAAAAGAGCATCGACACCCTTTGTTTTTAGCTCATGCTCAAGGGCGCACCTTACCTGAGGAATAGATGGAGGGCCACTGGGTGGTCCGTAAAGCAATGCACGAAAATAAAATCCAGCACCTCCAACAAGTATAGGGATATTCCCTCTTGACAAGATTGCTTTGATGCACTCTTGGGCTTCATAATAAAAGTCTACAACATTAAAGGTTTCAGTAATGTGACGGATGTCAATGAGGTGATGAGGCACAGATGCTTGTTCAAGAAGGCTTGGTTTTGCAGTGCCAATATCCATGCCTCTATAGACCTGCATGGAGTCTGTTGAGATGATTTCGCACTTGTTGAGGCATTCTGCAAGAATTAAAGAGAGCTCAGTTTTTCCAGATCCTGTAGGTCCTGCAATGAGGATAACTTTTTTTTTGCCCACTCCTTGGCTGTGATCGTCTCTCTTTTTAAGTGGCAGCAAACAAGAGAATGAGATCTCTTCAAAAATAGCTTGTTCACATACTTGTAGATCTGTCACAGCATTTTCCTAGAGTGCTTTTATAGCCTCTTCCTCTGATGGAGCGATAAAAAGTATTTGGTGAAAGCCTGCCATTTTGATGATATCCATGACGTCATCCGTTAGTGCAAAAACTCCCAATTTACCGTTTACACTTTTAAGCTTTTTTGTAACGGATAGAAGAACACGCATTCCAGCGCTACTTAAGTAGTCCACATCGTGCATGTCGATGAGGATTTTTAAGCTGCCAGCTTGCGTTAGCTCATTAATTTTGGATTCAATAGCTGGAGATGAGTTAGCATCAAGTCTGCCTTGAAGGTGGACAATGACAACTTCGCCTTTTTTTTCTTCAGTAATATTCATTGTTTTTCCTCAATATTTTGTTAAAGTATGGTTTGATATGCAACGATTATAGCGCTCTGCGTGAAAAAGAAAACTGTTTTTTTGTAAAAAAGCTACGATTTTATAGTGAGGTAAAGATATGGATAAGATAATGGGTCAATTTTTTCACACACTCTCCTCTATCAAAGAGGAGTATTTTGGTAACAAATGGATTGTTCGAGAAGATGGTATTGTTGTCGATGGAAATGGAAAAAATAAAGAGACGTATAGAGTAGACCCTGTTGATACTGTTCGTTTAAAGTGTTTTGCCATAGCAACGTTTAACCCTGTTAAAACGTGCGCGCTTGCGCTTGTTCATATGATAAAACTTGCCTATGTCGTTGCAGGAGTTGTTTTTGATTTGCTTTGGAATTTTGCAAAGCAATTCATGGATGATAAAACTGATTTTAAAATGGGCTTGTTTATTGAATTTTTTGAAGTTTTAGTGAATGAATTGCTTGATACAGTAAGGGATATTTTTATCTGCCTTGGGATTCAGCTTGGAGCGATGTATGGAGTTTATCATCCGTTTAATGGGCGAAAGATTGTAGGAAAGTTGGAGAAAGCTTTGAATGATGATATTGTGAGTGATGGTATTGGATCTTATATGGCTCTTTGTTTTCAATCTCGTCAGATATTATAATCCCATGTTACGCAAAAAAAAACTTTAAAAAAACTTTCTAAAGTGACTCATGCGTAATATGAGATTATAACTTGCAAACAGCTTTTTCCTTCGGTATACTGCGGCAAAGTTGGTTTTTGAGTTATTTGTATGCTTCCTTTGAGTGTTAAATCTATTGGTGAATTATTAAATTATAAGATTGATGATTCTAAAATAGTCCTTGGTGTATCTGTAAATAGTAAATTAGTAAAAAAACAAGATCTTTTTTTTGCGCTTCCAGGAAGCAAACAAGATGGACATTCTTTTTTACAAGAAGTCTCTCAAAGAGGGGCTGTAGCAGCTATTGTCTCTTCTAATTATTCAGGAGATGATTTTGGACTATCTTTGATAAAGGTTTTTGATGTTTTAAAGGCTTTGCAAAGGCTAGCAGAGTGGTATTTGCATTTTCATCGTCCAAAAGTTGTGGGAATTACCGGATCTCTTGGGAAAACAACTACTAAAGATTTTACAACAACCCTCTTAAGGTCTCGCTATAAGGTGGGATGTACTCCTGGGAATGCAAATAGTCGCATTGGAGTGCCTTTAAGTATCCTTGGAATGCAAGAGCCGTGTGACATTTTAGTCGTTGAAATGGGGCAGAGTGAACCGGGTGATTTAAAGTCCTTGGTGCAGGTGGTGCCTCCAGATATTGCTGTAATTACAACAGTTGCCTATGTTCATGCCTGTAATTTTGAGTCACTACAACAAATAGCTATTTCAAAAGCTGAGATTCTTTCACATCCTGCAACGAAAGTAGGCATTGTAAATAAGAGCATGCCTTTTGTACAGGATGTGTGTAAAAGTGGTGCTTGTATAAAGCGTACATTCTCTTGTAATGACAAGAATGCGGATCATTATATTAAAAAAGAAGAAGATCGCGCACATATATACTACAAGCAAAAAAAATGCATAAGTATTCCTTGGAGCATTATGGGAGATCATAATTTACAAAACTATCTTGCAGCAGTTGTCGTAGCAAGGGAGTGTCTTGTGAGTTATGAAGAAATTAAGATGGCTTCAGAAAATTTAAGATTACCTCATAATCGTTTGGAACGCATAGAAAAAAAAGGTATTACTTTTATCAATGATGCATATAACGCAAGTGAGCAGTCTGTATGTGCAGCCCTTTCGTCCCTGCCAAAGCCGCATCCTGGTAAAAAGAAAATTGCAGTGCTCGGAGATATGAAAGAACTTGGAAAGTTTTCGGAAAGTGCTCATAGAGTGGTTGGAAAGTATGCGTTGCAGTATGTTGATCAACTTTTCTGCTTGGGAGATGGCTGCCAGGTTATGCAAGAATATTGGGATCTTGCAAAGAAGACCATTGTTTTTGCTGAAAACAAAGAAGATCTTATCATGCGCTTAAAAGCCTCCATAGAGCCAGGAGATGTTGTCTTGATTAAAGGATCTCGATCTCATGGCTTAGATTCACTTATAGAAGAGATGGATTGAATGATTTTTTTTATTCTCGATTTTTTAAAATCATTGGGCATAAAGGTTCCTGGGGTTTTTGAGTATTACTCTACCAGAATCATTCTTGCTACCATCACAACACTTGTGATTAGTATTTTTTTTGGTCCAAGGTTTATTCGAAAGCTGTATGAATTGAAAATTGGCCAGCCCATCCGTATGGAAGAGTGTCCATTACTTGGTGAACTACATGAGAAAAAGAAAGATACCCCGACTATGGGTGGGGTTCTTATCTTGTTTGCAATGCTTGTTGCTATGTTTTTGTGGATGAATTGGTCTTATTCATTTACGCTCATATTATTTCTTACAACGCTTTTTATTGGAGCATTGGGTGCAAGAGATGATTATTTGAAGCTAAAATATAAAAATTCAAAAGGTCTTGCATCGAGAAGAAAGTTTATTTACCAAGTTGCTTTTTCTAGTTTGCTTGCGCTTTATCTACTTTGTCCCTTTGCTACTTCAAGCATACAGGTGGGGTCGTGGTTTGAGCCTCCTTTTGCAAAAGAAGTGGTTGCTAAAAAATCTGTTCAATTAGACATGGAAAAAAGTAACCATATTGAAAAGTCCTTAAAGACACATACCCTTACTACAAGAGAATACATTTCAAGGATCTATATTCCCTTTATAAAAGAGCCTCTCTTTTCCTTTACAGGGGTAGGCTTATTTTTAATGGGAATTTTTATCGTGGTTGTTGTAACAGGTTCATCTAATGCTGTTAACCTGACAGATGGTTTGGATGGGCTTGCAGCGGGCTCTGTTTTGCTTGTGGCTGCAAGTCTTGCATTAATAGCCTTTATATCTAACAATATAGATTTGGCTAGTTACTTGAATATTCTATACATAGAAGGTAGTGGTGAGATAGCTATTTATCTTTCAGCTCTTGTGGGTGCGTGTCTTGGTTTTTTGTGGTACAATGGATACCCAGCTCAGGTGTTTATGGGAGATACAGGCTCTTTGTCTCTTGGTGCAATTATTGGGGTTTCAGCAGTTTTGCTTGGCAGAGAAGTGCTCCTTGTGATTATTGGGGGAATATTTGTAGCGGAGGCTTTATCTGTGATTTTGCAAGTTGGAAGTTATAAATTGCGTAATAAAAAAAGGATTTTTTTATGCTCGCCATTACACCATCACTTTGAATATAAGGGATGGGCTGAAACAAAAGTTGTCATCCGCTTTTGGATTATTGGGCTACTTTTAGCAATTGTTGGCGTTGCTTCTTTAAAATTTCAGTAAGGAAAATTGTGGGTAGATCTGTTCTTGTTGTAGGTATGGGTATAAGTGGAAGATCTGCAAGTTCCTATTTACTTCATTTGGGTTTTCATGTGATTGGAGTAGACCTTCAAAAAAAAGTATTGGAACAGCAAGCAGAAACACAGCTTTTGTTAAAAAGAGGTCTTGAGCTAATAGGTGAAGAGGATTTAAAAAATCAAAAGAAGAGGATTGCATGGGAGTCTGTCGACTTTGTTGTTGTATCTCCTGGCGTTGCTTTGACAAATTTTATTTGCCAAGAAGCTATTCTCTTTAAAAAAGAAGTTATCGGAGAAGTTGAGCTTGCTTGCAGGGCTCTTACGAATAATAGATGGATCGGTATTACAGGGACAAATGGGAAAACGACAGTTACATTACTTGTAAATCATATTCTCAATGAATCAAAAGTTGCAGCCAAAGCGCTTGGAAATGTAGGTACAGCGCTTTGTTCTTCTATCTTGGATATTCAAGATGAGGTGATTGTTGCAGAGCTGAGCTCTTATCAGTTAGAAACAATGCATACTCCTGTTTTAGATTGCGCCGTTATTCTTAATATTACGCCAGATCATTTAGATCGTTATTCCACTATGGAAGCTTATGTAAAAGCTAAGTTATCAATTCAAAATTGTTTAAAACAGAATACGCAATTATATGTGCATGAATTAGTTGCAAAGAATTGGAAACAAGACTTGCATTTCTTTAGAACATTTGGTTATAGTCCTGCATCATTTATTTTTTCAGATCAAGAAGCGCTGTACATACAGGGTAAGAAAGCTGTTAGTTTACCACAAGAGTATCGAGGTAAAATGAGCCATGATGTTGAAAACTTTATGGCAGCTTATCTTCTTTGTAAAGAGCTTGGTGTTAGTGATAAAGATTTCGAAAAGCACTTTTCTACTTTTAAAAAGCCGGCACATCGAGTAGAGTTTGTAGGAGAGATAAATGGAGTTAGTTATTACGATGATAGTAAAGGTACAAACCTAGATGCTGTTGTAAGAGCAGTAGAATCCATAGATGCGCCCATTGTTTTAATTGCTGGGGGTGTTCATAAGGGAGCATCTTATAAAGCGTGGCTTCATACCTTTAAGGGCAAGGTTAAGGCTGTATGTGCAATTGGGCAGGCAGCAAATCTTCTTCATGAAGAGTTGTCTGAAAGCATTGCTGTACAGATTTGTTCTACTCTTAGCGAAGCTGTGCATCATGGTACTAGCTTGTGTAGTAAAGGAGATGCTGTAGTGCTTTCTCCTGGCTGCTCTAGTTTTGATATGTTTCGAGATTATGCTCATCGAGGTGATGAGTTTAAAAAATGTGTTTGGGCACTCACAGAGGAATCGATATGAGTCGTAGAGATACAATTATTATTGCTGTATTGATCAATGCGGGTATATTGCTTGTTTTATTTGCTACAGCGATACCTTCAAAAGATGAGTCAGAAGCTGAAAGACAAGAAATTTCTTCTTCAGAGCAAGTTGCAGCGAAAATTGAACCTGTTATTCCAAAAGAGAATATATTACCGCCTATACAAGCTGCTGATGAGGTGGATTTGGTTTTAAGTGAATGGAATATAAAGCCAGGAGAGCGCATTTCAGAGCATGCTGGGGATTCGATTACTTATCAGAGTGCACCGTTACAAGTGCAAGAGCCTGTTTTAGAAAAGCAAGCAGAAGAAAGTGTTCCTTCTAAACCTAGTATGGTTGCAATTAATGCAGATTCTAAGCCGCAGCCAAAAGCTGATTTTATCCAAGTCACTGTAAAGAAGGGTGACTCTCTAGATCGTATAGCAAAAGCAAATAATTCCACAGTACAAGAGATTATGACTGCAAATCAACTTGCAAGCATTTCTTTAAAAATAGGACAAGTCTTAAAGGTGCCCGTAAAAGAAGCTACAAAAACTTCTGCAAAGCAAACAAACGCGACTACAAATGGGCCTAACCAAAAAAAGGCAAGTGCCTCTACACAGAAGAGCCAAGCAACTCCCAAGTACTACACCGTAAAAAGCGGTGATAATCCGTGGCTTATTGCTAACAAAAATAATGTAAAGCTTGAAGATTTGTTGCGACTTAATAATTTGAATGAAGATAAGGCTCGCAAATTAAAGCCTGGTGATAAAATTCGCATTCAGTAACTTGTTTGTGTATATTTATGGTGCGTTATTTTCTTATAGGTTTTGTGTTTTTTGCTTTCGTCGTAGGACTTATCATGGTGTTTGATACATCTTCGGCAGAAATAATTGATCTGGGCTTAAACAAGAACATCTATCTTCCAACAATTAAGCAAGTGATTTTTGCACTCTTTGGTTGTTTGTTGGGCGTGCTTGTATGGAAAGTAGGTTATCATAAAATCTTATCGCTCGCATTTCCTCTTCTTTGTTTTTTTACTCTTTTACTCGTTCTTGTATTCATTCCAGGTATCGGAGTAAATGCTAATGGCGCGCGCAGATGGGTTTCAATTGCTGGGCTCTCTATTCAGCCATCGGAGTTTGTAAAATACTTAATTCCGATTTACTATATTTCTGAGTTACTTAAATTAGGCGTATCACAGATTAGCTTAAAGCAGTTTTTAAAAATCATAGGCGTAATTGCTGTGCCTATGATTTTGATTCTTGTAGAGCCAGATAATAGAACAACTGGGATCATTGGCTTAACAATGCTAGTCTTGCTTGCAATCACAGGTGTAAAGTTTCGCTACTGGGCGCTGCCTATGGGTATTTTGATGGTGATAGGGATGACTGCAGCTTATCATGTCCCTTATGTTGCAAAAAGACTAGAGGTATACATGCATCCAGAGCTTGATTTGAAAGGAAGGGGGCATCAGCCTTATCAAGCTAAAATTGCAGTAGGTTCTGGAGGATTGTACGGAAGAGGGCCTGGAGAGGGTTTGCAAAAGTTGAATTATTTACCAGAGGCCCAAAATGACTATATTGTGGCTATTTTTGCTGAAGAATTTGGTTTTTTGGGCGTTGTAACACTTATTTTTGTGTATATGAGCATTACTTATTTAGGCTTTTATATTGCACTTCAGGCTATAGACGTGGCAGGGTGTTATGTTGCTGTTGCAATGACTTTTTTAATATCCATCCAAGCATTTATGAACTTTGGAGTTGTTTCAGGATTACTTCCAAGCACAGGATTAAATTTGCCATTTTTTAGCCAAGGGGGAAGTTCCCTATGGGTAAATATTGCAGCGGTTACACTTTTACTTCAGATTTCATCTGTTGCGCTCGAAAAAAAAAGAATTCAGATTAAGAGAGAAGCTATATGAAAAAAATATTGATTGCAGTTGGGGGCAGTGGTGGTCATGTCATTCCAGCACATGCTCTTGCGCAGCAATTGCAAAAGAGAGATGCAGAGACAGATATACTTTTTGCTGGAAGCGGGCTTAGTAAAAATACGTATTTAGAGCATACATGCTATCCAAAAAGGGATATTGTAGGACCAAAATTGTCTTTAAGGTCTCCTATTTCCTCTTTGATGAATTGTGCCCAGATAGTTCAAGGTATTAGAGAGGGTAAGAAATTAATAGATCAGTTCTCTCCGCAAGTTATTGTGGGTTTTGGAAGTTTTCATACTCTTCCTATGATGCTTGCAGCTGTTATTCGCTCGATCCCGATTGTTCTATATGCTGCAGATACTGTACCTGGAAAGGTTGTTCGTTTATTGTCGAGTTTTGCAGATGTTACAGCAACGCACTTTCCAGATGCATTTTCTCATTTGAGGGGTTATAAACACTTGGTTTCTCATCCGCTGCGAGAAGAATTTGTGATGGGTTCTCAATCTAAGGAGAGAGCTTATCATTATTTTAATCTGGATTCAAACAAACATACAATACTTGTCTTTGGTGGCTCTCAAGGGGCTCTTTATATTAACAAGCTTATGAAAGATGCCTTTTTAAGGGTAAAAGAAAGACTTCCTTCATTTCAGGTGATCCATTTTACAGGCTCTTTAAAATGGACAGAAGAATTAGAGGTTTTTTATAAGAGACATGGAATTTCTGCTGTGATCAAAGAATTTGAGCCAAGGCTTGATCTTGCGTGGCAAATAGCTGACATGAGCATCACGCGAGCTGGTGCTAGTACCATTGCAGAGCAAATAGCTATGGAAGTGCCTGGAATTTTAATTCCTTATCCAACAGCTGCAGATAACCATCAAAATAAAAACGCTGATTACATGATGTGGAATATAAAGGGTGGAATGAAGCTATTAGAGTCAAAGGCATCTTCTCAGATAATTGCTGATAAAGTAATCTCATTTTTTTGCGATGATAAAGCGTTAATTAAAAATATGAAAAAGCATATTCAAGTGTATAAAGAGAATACTTCAAGAGAAGAACTTGCATCGATTGTACAGAGGATAGTAGAAAAGGCAGGTAAGTAATGCAGCATTTTCACTTCATTGGCATTGGCGGCATTGGTATGAGTGCGCTTGCACGTATATTGTTAAGTCAGAAAATTAAAGTTACGGGAAGTGATGTAGCGCAATCTTCCATTATTGAAGCTCTTACTTTGGAAGGCGCGCATGTTCATATTGGCCATGCAAAAGGGCATGTGCAAAAGGGGGCAACTGTTGTGTATAATTCTATGATCAATAAAGATCATCCAGAATTTGCAGAAGCACTTCTGTTAAATTGTAAAATTCTACATCGCTCTGATTTGTTAAAAATGATTGGTAGATCATACAAAACTCTTTCTGTTACAGGTACCCATGGTAAGACGACAACCTCTTCTCTTCTTACAAGCGTTTTAAAAAAAGCTCTTCTTGATCCAGCGTATGCTATTGGTGGAATACTTTTAGAAGAAGAAATGAATGGTGGATATGGTAAGGGAGAATATTTTGTAGTAGAAGCAGATGAAAGTGACGCCTCATTTTTAAAGTATCCGACTTTTGGTGCAATTGTTACGAATATTGATGATGATCATATGGATCATTACGGCTCCAAAATGAATTTAAGAAATGCTTTTTTGCAATTTATGGAAAATGTTCAAGAAGAAGATTTCCTCTTTTGGTGCAGGGATGATGCAACTCTTTTAACGTTTGCAGAAAAAGGCATATCCTATGGCTTCAAAAGCAATGCAGAGCTTTTGGGGTTGAATTACCGACAAGAGGGTTGGACATGTTTTTTTGATGTACAGTTTAGAGGAAAGAAATATGTGGATGTCGAACTTTCTCTTGTAGGACGGCATCAAGCATCGAATGCGCTTGCAGTTTTTGGGATGGCGCTTTGTTTAGGGGTTTCTGAAGCTGTTATTAGAGATGCTTTTAAGAATTTTGGTGGCGTTGGAAGGCGTTGTGAAAAAAAATGTGATAAAAATAATGTGACGATATTAGATGATTATGCGCATCATCCAACTGAAATAGGCACAACTCTCAATGGTGTGCGCAAGGCAATTGGAAGCAATAGATTGATAGCTGTCTTTCAACCGCATCGCTATAGTCGAACAGAGCACTGTTTAGATCAGTTTGGAGATGCATTTAATGAGGCTGATGAGGTCATCGTCACAGATCTTTATGGAGCGTTTGAAACTCCTATTCCAGGAATTAACGCAGAAGCAGTAGTTAAGAAAATTCAAGAGAAGTCTTCTGTTCCTTGTAGATTTATTCCAAAGAAGGATTTAAAGCTCACACTTCTTGCAACTATTCGTCCTCATGATGTTGTGATCACATTAAATGCTGGTGACATCAATAAAATTAGTGCAGAGCTTGGAGAGCATTTTTCTCGTTGAGGAAGCATAATTTATGAGAATAGCCTTTTCTAAAAAACTTGAAGAAAAACTGCCTCTTTGGAAGGCGTGGCTTTGGATTTTTTGTTCTATAATTTTTGTGCTAGGATGCACATGGGGAACTTTTCTTGTTCTTCAATATGTTCATAAAATGAGAATCCAAGATGATAGGTATACAATTGTTGCTATATTACAAACGGGTCCTGAGAAAGAAGTTTTAAATACAAGTTATCTTGCAGAATTAATGGGATTGTCAACAGATTACAAAACTAATTTGATAGAGTTTAATGAAAAAAAAGCTGCTTATGCCCTTTTAACAAGCCCTGTAATCAAACAGGCTAATGTTAAAAAACTTATCCCAGGAACTGTTTATGTTGATTATACTGTGCGAGAGCCTATTTGTACTCTTTATGATTATGAAAATGTAGGTATGGATCAAGAAGGGTATATTTTTCCACTTCGTCCTTTTTTTTCTCCTAAAAAATTGCCAGAAATTTATTTGGGTCTTTTGCCTTTTGGTATGCAAGAAGATGAGTTTGGACGTGTTGGTGGTTCTTGGAATGCTCCATTGAACACAAAAGAAGCGCAATTTTCTATAAAACTTGTAAAAGAATTTTCTTCCCCTGAATTTCAAGAGCAGTTTAGGCTTTTGCGAGTAGATGCATCTTCTGCCTATTCTGAGCTCTATGGACAAAGACAAGTTGTATTTGTAATTGAGGATGTGCTTCATAGACAAGAAGAAAAGGGTGTTGTAACTTACGTGTTTCCTCGTATTTTGCGCTTAAATACAGAAGAGTATCTCCAAGACATGCAGAAGTATCTTTTATTAAGGGAAAAACTTATAGATGATGCTCTTTTGTCAATGAAGAACCATGCAAATGAGACATATGTAAGGGGGCCTGCCTTAATTATTGATTTGCGTATTCCAGAACTTGCCTACATTAAGTATTGAGGATGATTTTTTAGTGAAGTACATTTATTTAATTATGTTGGCAACAATACTCTTGGGATGCTCTGGAATGGAAGATTCTGAGTATAAATTACAAAGAGACCGTAATCAAAAAGGTGAGTACATCTATAGAAGCAATCAACACCATCTGGCAACCAATCCTGTGCCAATACAGCGTATCCGTGGTAGGTATCCATGGGAGAAAAATTTAGTTGGAGCTCATCCCAAAATCACAAAAGAGTTTTTTCGCTGCAAGGGAAATGGCTTGAATGCTTCTCGTATCATTACAGAAGCTGGTAAAGAGCCTGTAAGACTCTCTGATTGTGGAGGTATTGATAAGCATAGTCTCTATCTTCGAGGTGGTGATGAATTTATCTATCCGATTTTATTAGATCTTTTAAACTATGTTCAGGCAAGAACTGGCAAGCGCGTTGTGATTACTAGTGGTTATAGATGCCCTGAACACAATGCGTATGTAGATTCTTCTATTCGTAGCAGAACCTCTAAACATATGATTGGAGCAGAAGTTGATTTTTATGTTCAGGGATTGGAAAGCCGCCCAGAAGTTATTATCAAGCTATTACAGCAATATTATCTTGAAATGCCAAAATATAAGGGACAAAAGAGTTTTGAGTGTTTTGATCGCTATGATAAGAAAGAATGTTATGTTTCAACTCTGCCATGGTATAACAAAGAGATTTTCATAAAGCTCTATAAGCCCTCTGAAGGGCGCGATTTTGATAATCGTCATGCATATTCCTACATCAACATACAAGTGCGCTATGATTTTGATAGAAAAGAGAGCGTTGTTTATAACTGGAACGATGCCTTTCATAATTATCATAGAAAATAATTCACCTTTATTAAAATGCCTATTTTTGATTAAACTCTTCTCTTTGTATACGCTGCCCATATGGCGAAATTGGTAGACGCGGTAGACTCAAAATCTACTTTTAGCAATAAAGTGCTGGTTCGAGTCCGGCTATGGGCAATTTGTCTAGGGAGAGTGCCCTGCGTTACATTATGTCTAATATTCTAGTACAAGCTATCAAGAGCCAAGTTTGTTGAGCAATACTTTGGATCAGAGCTGATTCCTAAGCTTATTTGTGTGGTAGAACCCAAGGTTTGAGTTAAGAACTTTTAGGAAATATTCATAAATTTTTTAAAATGGACGGCATGGATGGCTATGAAGCTATATATAAACAAGCTCAAGAAGAAGTCATTAGACTTCTTGTGTAATTACATTTGCTTGTTAAAATTGTTTTTTTTGGTTGTAATTGCCTGCCCACTGATTAGTTTTGCTGCTGTCAGCGTTGGAATTGGGAAGACTGATATTACACCTTCTATAGGCACGCCTTCTGCAGGGTATGCAGAAAGGAAGGGGGAAGGAATGGTGGGAATTCATGATCCTCTACTGGCTATAGCTCTTTTTATCGATAATGGGGAAAAACAAATTGTCCTTTGCAGCGTAGATCACCTAGGATTTACCTATGAAATGGTTCAAGAAATAACCCAAAAAGTTCATGCTTATTCAGAACTTAAAGCGTGCGAAATTTTTATTGCCTCATCCCATACCCATTCAGGGGGAGGAGCTTATTTGAACATTCCTACTTTAGGAGAAGGTTTAGCAGAGGTTTATAGTCCAGATACTACTCAGTTTTATGTCGATAGGACAGTTGATGCTATTTTTCAAGCTTATCATAATCAAACCCTTGCTAAGATAGGAATTGGCTATGGCAAGGCAGGTGCTTTAAGCCAATATAGAGGACTTTGGCCAAAAGATGTGCTTCCTCTTGATGATGTGACTGTTATTAAAGTTACTTCCTTAGATGATGCTCCTCTTGCTGTCCTTTTTAATTATCCTGTGCACCCAACGGTATTAGGGAGCCAAAATAGGCTTTTCTCATCCGATTTTGTTGGTTATGCAAGGGATTATCTTCATGTCTTTCTTGAAGGTGTCCAGCCTATTTATTTTAATGGGGCTCAAGGAGATATTATTCCTATCATTTTTAATGAAAGTAACCGATTTGAAGCCTGTGATAATCTGGGAAAGTCTTTAGCAGAAACTGTAAGGGAGATCTGGGATACAATAGTGGCAGATGATGTTTTGCAGATTGATATTCAAAAAGACTTTTATGCTTTTAAGCCCCAGGCAACCCCGTTTGGCCTTGCTTTACCTATTGATCTTTATAAAAGCGAAATGAATTTAATTGTGTTCAATCAAGCACATGCCTTTATTACCGTGCCAGGGGAGTTGAGTTGTTTTTATGATAGGTGCTTAAAAGAGTATGGAAATAAGTTGGGCTTTTCTCATGTGTCCATTTTTGGGCTAACAAATGATGCTCACGGCTACATTATTTTGCCTGAATCTTGGCAACACAAGACGCTTGAGTCGGGATTTTCTTTTGGAGGAGAGAATTATGGAGATGCAATGAAGAAAAGAGCAGAAATTCTTCTTTTTCGTAAGAGCTGTTCCCGCTGTGAATTTTTCGAGGGAAAATTCACAATAGAAAAACTTTGTTGTTACACATTTTTTTATGTTTGGAAACGTCTTCCTATGGCGAATGCCCAAGGATACTATAAAACAGGCCTTCAGCCTGCAAATTACACACTGACTGAGCGCACCTAGGGCGTGTGCCCTAGGCTTTTATAGATCAGGCTTTCAGCCTGAAATAGTTGCAAGCGTAATTTTCAGGGCATCGCCCTGTATTATAAAAGCCTAGGGCACACGCCCTAGGTGCTCTCAGTGTGTGACTTGCAGGGCATCGCCCTGTATTATAAAAGCCTAGGGCACACGCCCTAGGTGCTCTCAGTGTGTGATTTGCAGGCTGAAGGCCTGCGTTATAATAGTTTAGAGTAGCCTCCATAGGAAGACTCAAAAAACGATTTTTAGAGCTCTTCATTTAGAAGTCAATAGTGTAAAAATTAGCATAGACATTTTTTTTAAATTTTGTTACCATGTTGTCTCGTATATATATTTTTAGGATTTTATTATGGCGATAGATTCAAAAGCAATAGCTCATATAATTGTTAGAGCTTCGGGTGGTTTTGGCTCGATGGTTACAACACTTATGATAGCTGAGCCAATTGGCTCATGGTTAGGAAGGATTATTTTTCCTTTATCTGTAGAAAATACCCGCTTTGGCTTGTACATGGATAAGGATGATTATAATGCCCTGTCTAGGGCTCATAAAGTATGGGGCGCAGTAGCCTTAGTTTTAACAGGAGCTGTGATAGGAAGTGCTATTGGAGGCATACTTATGTGGGCATTTTCTGTTACAGGAAACAGTAATCTTTGTTCTAGAGTTATAGGGATTTGTATGAATGTTTTTTTGGGGTGCGTGGGAGCTCTGATGAATTATCCTAAGTCTATACCTGGGCATTTGACTACCACAGTGGGAGTAGGAACAGATCCAGTAGCAGCGTAATCAAAGAGATATATGTTCTAGAATAGCTTGCTACCGATTTTTGCATCTACTGCGGGCGTGATGAATGTAGCTTCTCCACTTTCAGCTTTGGGGAATTGTACTCCTAGGATTAAGGCATCCGAAACAGTATTGCCAACTTGTTTTGGAGGAAAGTTTAAAATGCCCATGACAAGTTTGCCTTGAATATCTTCTGGCTTATGTTGGGTAAACCTTCCTACACTTGTTCTGATCCCAAACTTTCCAAAATCGATTTTTATTTTATAGGCTTTTTTTGGCGCTGTAAGTTCTTCTTCAACATGGATAACACGTCCTAAGCGGATTTCTAATTTATCAAACGTTTCTTCTTTTGACACAACTTGTTTATTTTCCATAGAATCCTTCTTTATGTATATAAATCATCTAATTTACGGTGCATGATATAGCCGTTTTGGTAGCTTTCGTCGGGATTTCGAACTGCTTCTGGTAATGTGCCAATAATGCTAAACCCAAGTTTTTGGTAAAGTTTGGTTGCGACAATATTTTGACTTAGCACCATATTAAATTGCATTGCTTGAAATCCAAGGTTTTTAGCAATATGCAAGGAGGCTTTAATGAGAAGAGAGCCAATTCCTTTGCCTCGATAGGTGTCTTGCAGCATATAGGCTGCATTAGCAATGTGACTAGATCGTCCAGGAAAATTAGGCCGAATGTAAAAACCGCCAATTACTTCATTGAAAGAGGAGTGACACACATAGACATGTGCTTGTGGAATTAGAAATTGTTGATGAAACTCTTGCAAAGAGCTACCCCCATAAGGGAATTGGCAGCCTGAATTGACTACATCTTGAAAGATATTATAGAGCTTATTTTCATCTTCTTGGCTAAATGGCTTTAAAGTACATCCTAGGTGATTTAATTGTTTGTAGATTTCTTGCAAACTTTCCATAGTAGTTACTCTTTTTGTTTTTGTAGTCGTGCGTTTCTAAGTCCCCTTGCATAGAGTTCAATTCCTTGGTAGACGATTTTAACCTCTTCTTTAGTTAAAGTTTGAAGGGCCTCTTTTGTTTGATTAAATGCGATGGGCTCAAAAGCGTTGAGAACACTTTTACCTCTATCTGTAAACTGAAGATAACGTTTTCTTTTGTCTTTTTCGTCTGATGAGCATGTGATGTATCCTTTTTTGATGGCTTTGGCAATGAGTCTACTAGCTGTCGACTTGTCTAGCAATAAACGTTTGGCAATTTCACCCATTGTAGGGCTCGTACAGGAATTTAGTTCAATTAAGAGATGCCGCTCTGCTAATGTTACGCCTATGTTAAAATAGGCGTCATTAAGAAGGCCTAATTCTCGTACAACATTTCTTGCATTATGCCTTAGTAAGTCTATTTCTTTATTTGAAAGATTTGTCATAGTATGTCTAAATGGTTGTGATATACAACTACTTTAATGATTTTAATCTTTAATGGCAAGATTAGATTATCTCTTGTTAAAGCCTCCGCTTCAAAAAGACCTTTAGTAAATAAAATAGTTCTGTTAAAACCCTGAACTGGATTAATTGTTGGTGATATTGGAGTTGTTATGAAGGGAAAAACAGCATTTATTTCGGGTGCATCAAGTGGTATTGGAAAAGCTTGTGCAGAGCGTTTTGCACTACTGGGAGTCAATTTGGTGATTGCTGCAAGAAGAATGGATCGTTTAGTTATTTTGGCAGAAGAATTAACTAAACATGGAGTGCAAGTAACTCCCATTCAGCTGGATGTTCAAGATCATGCTCAAGTGGAAGCTGCTTTTAATCTCTTGCAAGAAAAGAATATTTCTGTCGATATTTTGGTAAATAATGCAGGTCTTGCTCTATCTATGGATAAGATGCAATGCGCTCAGTTAAGTAACTGGGAGACGATGATAGATACTAATATTAAAGGGCTTCTCTATGTAACAAGAGCATTTTTGCCTGGCATGGTTAAAAGAAATTGTGGGCATATTATTAATATAGGCTCTATTGCAGGACATGAATGCTATATTTCAGGAAATGTGTATTGCGCATGTAAGCACGCTGTAAGGGCGATTAGTAAATCATTAAGGCTTGATTTACTTGAAACTGCGATACGCGTGAGTGAAGTAGATCCTGGAGCTGTTGAAACAGAGTTTAGTGAAGTGCGCTTGCAAGATAAGAAAAGCGCAAAAAAATGTTATGAGGGCTTTAAGCCACTGGTAGCAGACGATATTGCAGATGCTGTACTTTATTGTGCAACTAGGCCAGAGCATGTAAATATAGCAGAAATCATTGTTTATCCACAGGCCCAGGCGTCTATTACAAACATTAACCGTAAAATATCATGAAATCTAAACTATTTATATTTATAATCGTTCTATTCTATGTTGTAAGGGTAGATAGCTTTTGTTTGCAACCTGTGGGACTAGAAGTTTCTCTGTTTACAGGATATGTTTATGGGGGTAGTAATGAGATTGTCTTTACTGGTAAGGGCTCTTCTAATCCTCTTCAAAAGGTAAGCGAGCTAAATTGGAGAGTTCGTAACTTATGGGTTCTAGGCGCAAACCTACAGCAGCGTTTATTTGATAATCAATTTTTTGTAAGGGTTGATGGATGGAGTAGAGTTTCTTCTGGCTATTCTACAATGGTAGATAGAGATTGGGAGAATTTTGATGAGCCTGATGTAATGACAGATATATCTACTTCAACAAAGACAATACTTCCCGTAGCTTATTTAGTAGATGCTGCCATTGGATATTATTTCTACCAAACAAAGGGTTTGGAAATGTCTGTGGAAATAGGTTATGAATACTCTCAATATTATTGGAAGTCATTTGGTGCGCGCTATTCTTACGATCAAGGAGACACTATAGGAACATTGCCTCAAAATGAGTTACTTATTGCCTATCAACAATTATTGTCTGTCCCTTACATTGGCTTAAATTTTGATTGGACAATGAATTGGTTGGACTTGAAAATTTTTGGAAAATACACGCATCTTGCTTATGTAAAAGATAAGGACAATCATGTCTTAAGAAAAATTCTCTTTGTCGATAGGTTTCATGCTGTAGAGTTTTGGTCTGTTGGTTTGGATGCAAAGATTCCTCTTTGGAAATGGATTGATCTTGACCTCAAATATGTTTTTGAAGGGCTTGTCCCATCTGTTGGCAATGCAACGATGAGAGAAGATGGTGGTATGACTTATACACAGGGGGGGGCTGGTATCTCTCACTTTCATAATCTATTTACAATGGGTGTAACAGCTCATTTCTAGCTTGAAGAAGCTTTCTTACGTCCTCAGTAGATGTTTGGCCAAAGTAATCATAAAATTGTCCTACCGCGTGAAAGGAGGGTGGACTTTGTAGACAGATAACTTCGTCGGCGATAGTTTTAATTTCTTCGAGTGTATCTTTTGGAGCTAGTGGGACTGCAACAATGATTTTAGAGGCGCTCATTTTGCGAAGAGCTATGATAGATGCCTTCATAGTAAGTCCTGTTGCCATACCGTCATCGACAATAATTAGTGTTTTTTTGGCATAGTTGAGAGGGTGTATCGTTTCCTTAAAGAGCTTTACGCGCTCCTTGGCTTCCAGTACTGCATGATCAATTGCGTTTTTTAGATAGCTTTTAGAGATGCTGAGTCTTCGTATTTCGCTTTCATTAAAAATACCCTCACCTGTCTCTGTGACAGCTCCTATAGCATATTCTTTATTTGTTGGAGCCCCAATTTTTATAGGGCAAACAACATCTAGGGGTAGGTTTAGGGCGGTTGCAACTTCGTAAGCAGTTACAACGCCCCCTCGTGGCAGGCCAAGGACAATTGTCTCTTTTGCATTTTTATGCGTTGTAAGTGCCCTTGCAAGTTGTTTACCCCCGTCTATACGATTGCGAAATAACATTATCTTTCGTCCCTTTAATAGACTTCTTGCATAATTATATAAGTAAAGCTAATTATACACAAACAATTCTTGAACTTGTTTGTGTATATGCAGGAAGTCTAATCTTGTACCTATTTTCTATACTAGCAAAATAATCTTTGTTTGTTCTAAAAATAATTAACGAGAGTAGGAGTTTTTATGAAAGAAGAGGTTTCGATAGAAATAAAACAAGAGGGTGTGACTTTGCAAGGAACGCTTACAGTTCCTCCTCAAGCAAAGGGAATTGTTCTTTTTGCTCATGGTAGTGGTAGTAGTAGATTTAGTTCTCGCAATCAATTTGTTGCAAATGTTCTTGTTCATCATAAGATGGCAACACTTTTATTTGATTTACTTACAAGTGAAGAGGAGAAAATAGACGATATTACAAGAGAATTGCGCTTTGATATTCCATTTTTGGCAAAGAGGCTTATAGCAGTTACACATTGGATAAGAAATAATCCTGAAGTAAGCTCTTTGAAGATAGCCTATTTCGGTGCTAGTACGGGCTCTGCTGCTGCATTGATTGCGGGTGCAGAGGAAAAAGATAAAATCATAGCTATTGTCTCTAGAGGAGGGCGTCCTGATTTAGCGCTTAAGTACCTTGCAGACGTAAAGGCTCCTACGCTTTTAATTGTAGGTGGCAATGATTATGGAGTTATTGACCTTAATAAAGAAGCTTTTAAAAAGCTTACTTCTATAAAAAAATTAGAAATTGTTGCAGGTGCAACTCATCTATTCGAGGAGATGGGCGCACTTGAAGCTGTTGCAGATCTTGCTTCTAATTGGTTTGAAAAAGCTTTTGCAGAATAGGAAGATTTCTTTGGAGGATGTCATTAGCGCTTAAATAGACATTTGTAAGCATTACTTGTCTTTGCTCTTGAAGGGATTTGTTCTTTTGAAAAAGAAAGCCAAATAACTGTTTTAGTTTGTTCATGCGTCCTCTTTCTGTAAGGTCTTCAGAGAAGTTGGTAACAAACGTGCCTATAAAGTTTTCAATAAGATCAAACGAAGCTGTCATGTCGCTTTTAGCAAAGTAACATTTAATTTCATGAAAAATAAGGGGATTAATTACAGCGCCTCTTCCAATCATTAAAGCATCACAGGAAGTCATTTTGAGCATGTCAAGTGCGCACTTAACGCTTAAAATGTCTCCATTGCCAACAACAGGTATTTTAAGAAGAGACTTTGCTTTGGCAATAAGTTCCCATTTGGCAGGAGCTCTATATCCATCCTCTTTGGTGCGAGGATGAAGTGTTAGAAACTTAATGCCGCTTTCTTGCGCTGCAAGAAGGTTTTCTTTGAATAAAGAGGTGTCATGAAATCCAGAGCGTAATTTGGCAGTAACAGGGATGCTGACAGCTTTTACCATAGCTCGTGCTACTTTATAAAGGTGTTCTGGGTTCTTTAGAAGACTGGATCCTGCGCCTTTTCCAGTAACTGTATTGGATGGACAGCCGCAGTTTAAGTCGATACGAGGGGCTTGCCTTAATTCTATTTCTACGGCCATTGCAGCCATAAGCTCGGGATCATCACCCATCAATTGAGCTGCTTGCAAAATGGGGGTAGTTAAATTGTGTTCATAGACCTTTGCAAGGCTTTTAACATGCGCATTGCAAGGAACGCGTATGAATTCTGTACAAGCTTGATCAAATCCGCCAATAGTTGCCATAGCCTTTCTAAAGGCTCTATCGCCAACGCCTTCCATGGGAGCCAAAAAAAGAGGCGGGCAGCCATAAGAGTTAGGATGCATGAAGATTTAGAACTTGCTTATGGCGAAAGCAAGAGGTTAGGTGGTCATTGACAAGGCCAACTGCTTGCATGTAGGCGTACATAATGGTGGGGCCTACAAATGTAAATCCGCGTTTTTTTAGGTCTTTACTTAAGGTTTCTGCTTCTTTTGTCTTTGCAGGTACTTGCACGTGTATTTCCCAGTGATTGTGGATCGTTTTATTAGAGACAAATTGCCACAAGTAAGCATCAAATGATCCAAATTCTTTTTGAATAGCAAGAAAATGTTTTGCATTGGATAGGACAGATCTAATTTTAAGCCTATTTCTGATGATGCCAGGATTTTGAAGCAAGTTCTCTACATCTTTTTCAGTAAAAGTTGCAACTTTTACAGGATCAAAATCTGCAAAAGCATTTCTGTAGCCCTCTCTTCTTTTTAAAATAGTTTGCCAGCTAAGACCTGCTTGGGCGCCCTCTAGTATAAGAAACTCAAAGTGTTTTCTGTCATCATGCACAGCAACACCCCATTCTGTATCATGATAAGCTAGATACAACTTATCGTTAGGGTCTGCCCATGAGCATCTACAGAGCAAAGATTTGGTCATTATGTCTGTTTCTGCATGGCAGTATGCCGCAATCGTTGTTCAACTTTAAACCTGAGCTTATGTTGGTTGTTCGAGTTTGAATGTACGGGCCTATTAACATTAGTTAGATGTTCAAGGGTGTCATTTACAAGTTTAAGATCGGCCTCAGCCTTAAGCTTGGCTTCTTTTTCAAGCCTGGCTGTTTCTTTGTCCTCAGCTTCAAGCTTGGCTTTTTCTTTAAGCTGAGCCTTTTTTTCGGCTTCAGCTTTAAGCTTGGCTTGTTTCTCAGCGAGTTCTAATTTGCCAATACGGGAAAGTTGCAATTTTCGATTTGGATTGTTAGAAGGAAGTAGGCATATAAGGTTCTTTGCTTCTGCAAGATCTTTATCGACTCCAAAACCCTCTGTATAGCAATTAGCAAGTTTTAGTAAAGCTGAGTCGTGATCCTTTTTACAGGACATAATAAGTTGGTGCGAAGCTGTTTGGTTATTGGGGTCTTCATTTTTTGTAGATGCACAACAGATGAATATTAAAGCTTCTACATAAACCTTAGATGTAACAGAGTCTTTGTCAGGGTAGTTTGTTTTAAAAGCTGTTGCACTAGAAAGTGTAGATTCGTTTTGAGTTGTCATTAGCAGTGTGTAATATTCTTCTGCTTTTTCTAGAGATTTTGCAACGAATATTTCCTTTACATAGCAGAAGGCTAGACTTAGTAAAGCGGACCTATGTCCAAGATGCGCTGCTTTTTCAAGTTGAATAAGTGCTTCTTGCTTTTTAGAAAGATCGCTAGATTGGTAGTTGCACCTAAAGAGTAATAGCGCAAGGGCTTCAATGGCTTCAGAATTTCCTTGTTTAGCAAGTGCTCTATAGGCGTTTTCTGCTTTTAGAAAAGCTTCATTAAGTGCTGTCGGGTCAGCATTTTGACGACTTAAGAGTATAGCTTCATCTTTTAAGCGTGCTGCTTCATCAAGAGTTTTGTTTTGGGGTAATGGTTCATTATTTTCAGATGTAAAGGATAAATCGTAGATGCCAACACTTATATTACCAAAGAAGGGTATTCCAGAAATAAGACAGCGACGATCATCTTTATTATTAATATAAGTAAAATAGTGATTATTCGTGATAGTAGCTTTATTTAGAAGGGGAAGAATTACATATTTAATAAAGAGATCCACAAGGTTAGTAATTGTACTTACGATAGGAATATAATCTGTAACTTGATCGGTAATAATCAAAGTTCTGGAAAAAGAAATAGCACTCATGGAAACCTTCTTAAAAAGTTTAATGCGCTGATTGTAGATTAATCAAACATTAATTACCAGTTAAAAATTTATACATAAATAAGCTTAAAAATTATTTTTTTGTGAGATTTCTGTGTTAAAATAAAAAAATAATTTACACATTTTCCCGAATATAATAAAGATATATTTAATCAAGACTTTAGGAAAATGACTCGATATGCCCATTGAAAAAATCCTTATAATTGACAACGACCTTGCTGCGCAGCATCTCTTAGTAGAGGGCTTGAGGCAAAGACATTATGATGTTGAAATCACAGAGAGTGCGCCTGCTGCTTTAATGCTTTTGCAAAACCATTCTTTCGATTTGGTTTTTATAGGAGTAAAAACATCAGAAACTTCTGGTCTAGACTTCTTAAAACAGATTAAACAGCTCTATCCACAATTGTTTGTTGTTGTGCTAACAGCTCATGGAAGCATTGAAAACGCTGTAGAATCGATGACGCTTGGAGCATTTCATTACCTTACAAAGCCATTCTCTTTAAACGAAATTGATACGGTGATTCAGAGGGCAAAAGAGCATTTAGTATTGCTTGCTGAAAATCACTACTTGCGCCAAGCAGTAACACAGGCAATGGGTCCTTCAATGAATGATATTGTGGGAGAAAGTCCCGTCATGAAGGTGATACTGGCAGAAGTTTTGCAGGTGGCTAAAAGTCATGCAAGCATTTTTATCACAGGAGAATCGGGAACGGGCAAGGAAGTGATTGCTCATGCGATACATTATAATTCGGAAAAAGCTCATAGACCCTTTATTAGAGTAAATTGTGCAGCTGTTCCAGAGGCGCTTATTGAGTCAGAGTTTTTTGGTCATGAAAGAGGCTCATTTACCGGTGCAAATAGTCAAAGGATTGGCCGGTTTGAACTTGCACATACGGGGACTCTTCTTTTAGATGAAATTACAGAAGTTCCTATCAATTTGCAGGCAAAGCTTTTGAGAGCGATTCAAGAGCAAGAATTTGAAAGAGTTGGTGGTACAAAATCTGTAAAAGTAGATGTGCGTCTTATTTCAACGTCTAATAGAGATATTAAAAAAGCAATTGAGCAAAAAAAGATTAGAGAGGATTTGTATTACCGTCTGAATGTGATTCCTATTTACTTGCCGCCCTTAAGAGATAGAAAAGAGGACATTATTCCCCTTTCAGAATACTTTTTAGAGCGCTCTTGCATTGAAAATCACAAGCCTTTAAAGACGCTTACTTTTGATGCTAAAAAGAAACTTTTAAATTACTCTTGGCCAGGAAATATTCGTGAGCTTGCAAACATTATTGAAAGAGCTGTTGTATTAAATAATATAAACAAAATAGATGCAGAGCATATTTGCCTGGAAGGGGATGTACTTCTTCCTCCTTCTAAGCAACTAGTGGTTCCTCTTGGAAGTACTTTGGATGAGCTAGAAAAGCAATTGATTATGCAAACTCTCGATGCTCAAAATAATAATCGCACAAAAACAGCAGGGGTGTTGGGAATTAGTATTCGCACGCTTCGCAATAAGCTGCACCTGTATCGCACTAAGAATTAGTTCTTGCGTCAATAATTCCAAGTTGTTACCATCTGACCTTCCTTTTCACGGGTTTGGGATTTTATCAATCCTTAATGCGAAAGTGGCGGAATTGGTATACGCGCTACTTTGAGGTGGTAGTGAGGGAAACCTCGTGGGGGTTCAAGTCCCCCCTTTCGCAATCTCTATTTAATACGTAAGAATTCAAAAAAGCATTCAAGCTTTTTAGAGAAGTTCTCATCTAATATAGCCTCATCAACCTCATGAATGGACCTGCTCAAAGCCAGATTAAAGAGGTTTTGAGACTCTTCTGGGGAGAAATGAATCGGATCTTGAGTTATATGAGTTTCGCAAAAAGGCTCCCCTGAGCAGTAATAGCTATTATCTAGTAATTCGTTACATGTTCTGCAGCGATTTTCTATCAAAATAACTCCTTCATAGATAAGAAGTTTTAATTGAAAGCTTCTAAGAAGGTTTTCTGGATTAGAAACAAGTGGAAGAGTTGTTAAGTAGGCTTCAAAGAGTAGATAGAGATTTTGTGCAGGACTCTTTGTGCATTGAGAAGAGAGCACAATTTTTGCCATTTGATTTGCGATATTGATTTCTAAGAGGCCCCTTTGTGGGTTTTGGGAACTAATGTTAGGTAGCATTTTTAAAAGCCTACCATCTTTGTAATAGTCTAGACCCGATTTTCCCTTTTTATAAACGAGTTCCACTTTGCAGTAGGGCTGAATGGGTAAGTTTTTTTTATGAGCATTTTGAACAAATAATTTGATTAATCCCTGTTCAAAGGTAAAGATAGTTGCAATTTTATGAAATTCTTCAAAGGGCTTTGATTCTAAGGTAATGCCTGTAGCCCTCTCTTCTTCTATAAGCATTGTAAATCCAAATTTTTAACCTTGTTCAAAATAGAGCTCTGTTGTTATCGTTATTGCTTCTTTGCACTGATAGCTCAATTGGATAGAGTACCCGGCTTCGAACCGGGTGGTTGGAGGTTCGAGTCCTCTTCGGTGCATATACACAAACCAATTCTTGAACTTGTTTGTGTATATCCTTTAAACTCTCCCTAAATTGATTATTACATGAGTATCTTGGTTAGCATTGTTTTGTGCAAATAGTTTGTCCGATTTTAATACTCTGGCGTTAATAGACTTCTTGCGTAATTACATTTGCTTGTTAAAATTGTCTTTTTTGACATTTTTATCGTTAAATTTTTCAAGCATATGTTCACATATGCTTGAAAAATTTATCAATAAATCTACTCAAAAAATTTCAATTTTTCTAAGCAAAGCTAATTATGCAAGAAGTCTAATTAAGCACGTCGTTAATTGAAAAGTTGTTTATGTATATATAAATTGGGATGATATGTTATCATCTCTTGCTATGAAAAACTTTAAAACATATCAATTTATATTATTATTTACTCCATTTGTCTTTAGCTTTGCTTTTGGCTTGGATATCTACATTCCTGTTATCCCTGAGATGACAAAAATTTTTAGCACATCAAATGAGATGATACAGCTCACTTTAAGCTTATTTTTGTTCATCACAGGAATTGGACAACTTGTTATTGGCCCGCTTTCGGATCAGTTTGGAAGAAAAGCTGTTCTCTTTGCATCGGCGTTTCTTTTTGCGATTGGGGGGCTTGGGTGTGCCCTTTCAGGGGATATTTTCTGGCTTATTGCCGCAAGAGCAGTAAGTGCGTTTGGTGCATGTGGTATGCTAGTAACTTCTTTTGCAGTTGTTAGAGACTTGTTCTCTGGAGAAAAAAGTGCTAAGATGTTTAGCTTTTTAAATGGCGCAACAGGGGTGTCACCAACATTTGCGCCTATTCTTGGCGGATATCTATTTTTGTATTGGGGATGGACGAGTATATTTTTTCTACTTGCCTTTATGGGTGTTATAGCCTTTATTCTCACAAAGTATTTTATTGATGAAACACATGTAAAAGAATTTCGAGTTAAAGTTGATAGACGCGTATTTATGCGCTATTGGCAGATTTTTACACATAGGCAATTTATAAAGTATGCACTCATTGCAGGTCTTGCAGAAGGTGTCTTTTTCTGCTTTTTCTCTGTATCCCCTTTTATCATCATCGATATACATGGGGTTGCAACACATGAATTTGGCTATTATTTTGCTCTTTTTGGTTTTGTACTCTCTTTAGGAGGGTTTGCGGGTGGTAAAATTGTTGAAAAAGTGGGTGTTGATTCAACAATTGCATTGGGCATCGCCTTTATTGCTATGGGTGGTATAAGCATGCTTTTGTGGCATTATGGATTAGGACAGAGTTTGGCAGGGTTTTTATTGCCAATGGCCGTTGCTTGTATGGGCGCTATGTTTTTGATAGGAGCATCAGCTGCAGCCGCTCTAGAGCCCTTTGGTCATATTGCAGGGACAGCATCAGCTGCATTTGGATGTGTTGAATTTGGACTTTCTGCTGTTGCTGGATTTATTATCATGCTTTTCCCAATCACATCGTCAGTACCTTATGGCGTCTCTATCGTTGTAATTGCACTTCTTATAGTTTTATTATTTTTAGTAGTAAAAGCGAAATCCGCAGAGAAGGCTTGCTGAGTCACAGTTAAACGTACCAATTGCAGTAGTCTGCTCACCTATACCATTAAAGCCACCAGTTCGCCAGGTACCCCTGTTGTAAAGCCATCCAGCTTCAAGGTTAAAAGCTACATTACAAGCGAATTGGTAGTCAAAACCAATTGCGCCCTTATAGCCCCACGTGTTTGCTGCTTTAAAGATATTGATGTAATTTCTTGGGAAGTTATTTACCCAGTTAATATTACCACCACCTGCAACAGAGATGTAGGGAACAAAGTCGTAACATATAATGGGGCGCCATTCAAGGAATACTAAGACTGTTGCTGTTTGAAATCTGCCACTGAAATTAAAAGCATCTCCAAAGGAGTCAAGGATTGCTCTATTAGGAAAGCGGTGATATTCCCAGTCGGCTTCCACGCCTAAAACAAAGTAATTACCAAGGCCGTAGCCTACTTTTGCATCAAATATAGGTCCAATATGTCCCCAAGTAGTGCCGCTGCCTGGTATGGTGTCAGAGGCGACAGTGTTGAGAGAGGAATTATGCGTTAGGAAACTTGGGCCCACGCGTGTTGCGACATTCCACTGGTTGCAAAGAGAAAATGCATGCATAGCAAGAGGTAGAAAAAGAAGCAAGCCTGCAAGTAAAAAGCGTTTCATGGTATTCCCTTCTGTTCTTACAAATCAAAGATCTTTTTGCATAATTTGAAAGTGAATGTCAATGTTTTTTTTCAGGTTAGAACAAAGAGGATTGCAGAAATGGCAAAGGCTACAAACACAGGAACCTTAATGGGCTTAAATTTTTTTAGGCGGTAAGCAATGTTTAAAAGGGTAAGGACAATAAGACCTGGGTAGCAAATTTGCAAGATAGGGCCAAGGAATGCAGAAATCCCAGTAAAATTAAAGGTAGATATAAAAAATGTAATAATAAGTGCGCCAATGAGTATTGCCTCATAACTTACTCTTTTTTTGAATACTTCCGTTTGGAAAAAGTCTGTAAATGCAGAAATAAGTGCAATGGCCGTTGTTAGGCAGGCAATGGCAATTGTTATGCATACAAGTACGCCAGCATAGGGGCCTGCAATTTTTAGAGTAATTGCTGCTAAAAGCTCGTCTTTACTGCTGACTAAAAGGTCAGCGTGAAAAGATGCAAGAGTGCTAAAGCCTATATAGATGGTAGTGAGTAAAAATGCCCCTATAAGGCTTGCTTGCATGGCTATTTTTAAGTATTTATTTTCGTCTTCTTGTGGGGTTGAGCGTGCCTTTAAGATGCCTAGAATGGTAGACGAAAAGAAAAAGGCCGCAAGTAGATCCATTGTATTATAGCCCTCTTTGAGCCCATGAAAGAACATTTGTAGTTCAGATGTATCATGAGTATTAACAGTACGCGTAGAATTAAGGCCTATAATAATGATTGTAATGAGTGATATAAGTAAAATAGGCGTTAAAACCCATCCAAGAAGGGTTAAAATGTGTCTTTTTTTGACAGTGAAGATAAAGATAATTACACAAGCAATTAGACTAAAGAGGGTTGGTGACATGCTTAAAAAAGAGCTTTTTAGTGTAGTATAAGAGAGTGTAATGCATCTTGGAGTTGATCCAAGAGGACCCAAGAGAGAGATGACTGTAAGAGCCAGAATAAAGCCTGGGATGCGCCCCAATCTTCCAAAAAACGTCTTATAATTTCCTTTAAATAAAATCATTGCGATGACGCCGACAATGGGCATGATAGCTGCAGTTAAGATAAGACCCAGTATTGCAGATGCATTTTGCTCTCCTGCAAATTGACCCACAGCTAAGGGGAAAATGATATTGCCAGCTCCAAAAAACATGGAAAACATGGCAAGTCCAACAGCAAAAGCTTCATTTTTAAAAAAAGATTTCATTATATTATAACCTGTATTGTAAAAATTCGTGCATGTGTCCAGCACGTGTTTTATAACTATATTTTTGTGCAAGTTGATTAGTTTTTTTCATACGTACCTCATCTTGGCATGCAATAGCCTCTTCGATTTTTTTTGCAAAAGCTTGGGGTGTATTTTCGCTGAGAAATACACTTTCTTCCCCTGTAATCCTATTGACAGAAGGGTAATTGACTGCAACGATGGGAATACTTGTTGCCATGTATTCAAATAGCTTCATGGGCGATGTAAAGTAACGGGATTCTATATTATCTCCAAGGGGCAAAAGAAGGGCGGATGATCCTTCTAAAACTTGTTTTGGTAGGTTTTTAGGAGCTACAAATCCTTTAAAATCAACTTGGTCTTGTAGATGATATTTGTAAGTCCAGGTTTGAATTTGAGCTGTACTTTTCTGGTCGTTCTTTCCTCCGGCAATTCTAAGAATAAAGCGCTTATCTAAGTGTGTCATTGCTTGGAAAAGCAGTTCTACATTTTTCCAGGCGGTAAATTGACCAATATAGGTGATAATAAAGGGGCCACATTCATTGTATGGAGGTTTAGTGATTTGTGAGAATTGCTCAATTTCCACACCATTTGGAAGTATTTTATAGGGAGGGATTTTTAAGAATTCTTGTTTTAAGAAAGGTTCTTGAGAGTAATTAGTGAGTATGAGCGCATTGAGGTTGCAAAATAGCTTGGTGTATTTGTTTTTTAATTTAGTCTTATTAAAAGTGTGTTTTGGTAATAGGTGAGGAAGGGCATCCTCATGCATCTCAAGCAATGTGATATGCTTTCCAAGAAGGAGCTTAAGTGAGAAAATTTCATGAATTTTATTGTAATTGCGAGAAATAATGATCTTTTTTGTTCTATCCTTGATGATATTCCACAAGAACTTAAATTTTACACTATTACGGTTCCATCTAGTAGATTTATGTTTTATCGTTAAAGAAATGGGGCTATTTCCAATGTACTCTTGGATTTCTTTGAGAGATTGTTCATCATCATAAGTACCATAAAAAAACACATTATAGCCATACTTTGAGAGGTGTTTATAGTCTTTAATAACCTGGGCAGTTGCTCCTGCATTAAAGTTAAAATTAAAGGGGCAGTAATAATAAATATTCATGTTGCAAGTTTTGCTTTTCTGCAAAAGTAAACAAGGGGTAACATGGCAAGGAATAACAGAGCACTAAGCCAAGAGAGATCATTTGTTGCAAGCATGTAGGCTTGTTGCTCTACTTGGCCATCAACGAGTCTATTGATGATTTCTGTTGTAAAACTAGAATTATAATTTTTCATCATAGTATAAAACTGAGAAGTTAGGGGCCTATATGCTGTGACAGTTTCAGAAAGTCGTTCGTGGTGAAAAATTGCTAAACGGTTCCACAAATATACAGAAAGCGATGTTCCAAAGCCACTTCCCACAAGTATCCTGATAAAATGAAACAAACCAGTTGCACTAGGATAATCTTCATGAGAAATTTCTGCCAGAGATAATTGCAAAATAGGTAGAAGAAAAAAAGCAAGTCCAAAGCTCTGAAGGAATCTTGCAAACATGACTTCACCAATACTTACAGATGTTGTAAAATTAGCTTGATGGATCAGGCTGATTGCAAATAAGAAAAAACTTAAAGCTGCAAGATGGCGTAAATCAAATCGATGGATATTTTTTCCAAGCCATGCAGACAAGAAAAAGGGAGCAATACCTACAGGAGCAACAGCCACTCCTGCCCAATACGCGGTGTAATTTTGTTCTGTTTGCAGCCACAAGGGTAGGGTTACCGTACTTGAAAAGTAGATGAGGAAGCCTAAAGTAATTGTTAGGGTGCCAAAAGCAAAATTTCTGTTTTTAAGAAAAGAGAAGTTGACGATAGGATGCTTTTGGTAGAAATTCCAAAAAGTAAAATATCCAAGAGATACAAGTGATACAATAAATAGTGTAAGGATGGCGTTTGAGGAAAACCAGTCTAAATCTTGGCCCTTATCAAGCATGATTTGTAAGCTTCCAACACCTATGCAGAGTAGGGCAAGGCCTGTCCAGTCGATAGGGTCTCGAATGATTTGGCCTTCCTTGTTCTTTAAAAAAGACCATACGATAAGTGCTGATATAAGTCCTAAGGGTACATTGATATAAAATATCCATGGCCAGGAATAGACTTCTGTAAGATAGCCTCCGATGATAGGTCCTAAAATAGGAGCTACAATTACAATCATAGCCCAAACACCCAGCGCACTTCCTCGTTTATCATTTGGATTATTTGAAGCAATTAGGCTTTGAGAAAGAGGAATAAGAGAGCCTGCAACTGCCCCTTGGATTACTCTAAGGGTTACAAGCATGGTAAGGCTTGTAGAGAGTCCGCAGAGAAAAGATGCTAAAACAAAGAGAAGTATAGACCATACAAAAAGGCGTACCCTTCCAAAATAATTAGAGAGCCATCCAGTGAGTGGTAAAACAATTGCGTTACTTGCAGCAAAGGCAGTAATAACCCATGTCCCCTCATCAGAACTGACGCCTAAATTTCCTGCAATATAGGGGATGGCAACGTTGGCAATGGAGGTGTCAAGAACTTGGATAAATGTGCCAAGACCTATTGCTAAATTGAGTAGAGCAAGTTTCCAGCCCGTTTCATATGCCATGGTCATGACATGAGCCATTTTGGAGATTTTCGTAGATGATCTTGTCAATAACTAGATCAACATTTTCTAAGGAGATGTCAAAAACTTTTGTTGTAGACACTGGTAGATGAGAGGGCGTAGTTGCAAGGCGGGGCAGGCTTTGATCTGTTAGATCTACACTTACATTGGCAGAAAGGCCGAGCCTTGGAGGAAATTTTTTAATCATTTCCTCGTCTAAGCTGATACGAACAGGTAGGCGCTGTACAATTTTTATCCAGTTACCCGTTGCATTTTGGGGAGGGATGATAGAAAAAACGCTACCTGTACCTGATGCGATTCCAAGTACTTTTCCATGAAATAGATGCCGAGATCCATAAAGGTCAAACCATACTGTTGCGGGCTGGCCGATACGCATTTTTTCCAGCTGTGTTTCTTTGTAATTTGCATCTACCCAGAGGTAATCCATAGGTATGATGGCCATCAAGTTGGTTGTAGGTGCGGCCCACTGCCCAACTTCTACAGTTCTTTGTGCAACGTAGCCAGTACTGGGGGCATAGATATTGCAGTGTTGTAGATCATAAAAAGCTTCTCGAATAGACGCTTTTTTTTCTAATATAAGGGGATGTAACTCTACGGGAGTATTTCCAGCTGCATCAAGTGCCACTTGTAGTTCTCCTTGAGCTTGTTCAAAAGCAGCCTTTGCTGCCATGAGAGAGTCTTTTGCATGAATAAAATCTTCTTTGGCAATAGCTTTGAAGTCTACAAGTTGTAAGCGGTTATTATAGTCATATTGAGCTTTTGAAAGCTGAGCCTTTAGATTTTCCATGTTGGCTTGTGCAACAGGAACATTACTGTAAACTTGTTTTACTTGTAGTACTGTTGCTGCAAGGGATGCTAGTGCTTTTTCGTAGCGGATTTGATAATCTGTACGGTCTAACTGTATAATGAGCTGTCCTTCTACTACGTAATCTGTGTCGTCTGCAAAATAAGCGATGACGGAGCCTGGCACTGCAGCGTTGATGTTAACCATGTTGCCATTAGCGTAAGCATCATCTGTAGTTTCATGGTAGCGCAAGTAAAAAAACCAGAGGCAGTACCAAAGAATTCCAAGTAAAACAAGCCCAAAAGTAAACCATAATAGAGTATGGTTGCGCTTTTTTTTACTTGCAGTAGGTGGCAAGGCATTCGGTGTTTCTTTTAGAGTTTCTGTCATGTTTTATAATTCCACATAGCAAGGACTATAACCGCCTCCTAAAGATTTTATTAGTAATAGAATAGAGTGATATATGTTTCCAAGGGAAATAAGCTCTTGATCTTTTTTGAGTAGGAAGTTTTCTTCGCTATTTAAATAGTTAAAGCCGCTATCTATGTTGTGTGCAACTCGCAGCTTAGTAAGATGCAAGTTCTCATTTTCAAAAAATAATTCTTTTTGTAGATCCTTGTATTGTTTATCATTAGAGAGAACGA
The DNA here is from genome assembly GCA_031292375.1 of Chlamydiales bacterium. Lineage (NCBI taxonomy): Bacteria > Pseudomonadati > Chlamydiota > Chlamydiia > Chlamydiales > Chlamydiales bacterium. The sequence goes on along the minus strand of JARLHF010000004.1, from coordinate 46,428 downwards.
GTGTAATACCATCTAACACCTCTTTTGCAGCAGTTAATACCATTTCGTTGTATTGATAGATGGCAAGGTCATAATTGATCTCACTGCCACGTAAATTCGCTATTAAGCGCCCACCATCAAATATAGGTAAGCTTACAGCCGGATCTACATTAAAATAAGAGCTTGGCCATTTAAATAACTCTCGAAAATGGATAGTTTGATAGCCATATAGTGCGGTGATATTAAAGTCAGGGTAAAATCCAGCTTTTGCAACTTCAATTTGCTTTCCAGCGGACTCAATAAGCCAAAGTTGAGCTAAGATATCAGGACGATGAGAAATCAAATGAAGAGGAATATCACAAGGCAGTGGAATTTTTGGAAGGGGTATGTTTTCTATACAAATAGATGCAATACATTCTTCAAATTGATCAGCAAGATAAGCTTTTAATTGATGCTCAGCGACTTCTATATTACTTTGAATGTTTATAAGAGCTCTTCTTGCCTCCAAAAGGTTGATTTTTGCTGTATTTACAGATAGTTCATCGCTTAAATCGTGGAGCATGCTTTCTTCTTGAAGCTTTAAATAAGAGACTCTATTTTTTACAAGTTGTTCAGCGATATCTCTTCTTTTATAGTTAATTTGTAGTTGAAAGTAAGTTGTAGCAACAGCTATGCCTAGTTGTAGTCTTGAAAAAGCAGTGTCTGCAATGTTAGCATTCACCTCTCCAAGAGCTGCTTTTAGGGTATTGCGGTTTTTCCCCCATAAATCGAAATTGTAAGTTAGGTTGAGTTCTGTCTCATATAGAGAAAAGTATTCTGGGATAAAAGGCCCTGGAGTTACGGGTACAGAGGTTGTTCCAAAGGGTACAATGCCCGTTTCGCTAAGCTTTTGTCTTGAGGCGTCTGCTCCCCACCAAATATTGGGATATAAAGATGCGCGTACTCTGTCAGCTGTTGCTTTGGCAAGGCAAATATTTGCTTTTGCAGCTTGTAGTGTTGGATTTCTTGTAAATGCAGTATAAATGAATTTTGAGAGCTGTTCATCATGAAAAAGAGTCCACCATTGATCACCTATCCATTGTTTTGTCGTACAGAATAAAGGGTCTTTGGATGCGTCTATTCGTGTTGTATTTATGGCCTGGATGGGGGGGTGGATTTTTTTTGCTCTAGGACCACTTTCACAACCACTTAAGAAAATTAATAAAGGGATAAGATAAACAAAGAGTGTATTTTTTAGGTTCACAATCTTACTTTTTAATTATTTGTATACATTACATGAGATAATGCAATACCCCTTTAAAAATCTATTTTTTTCTACAACATTCTTGAACTTGTTTGTGTAGATGTCTGTTTTTATTACTAGGTATTTATGAGCTCGTGCATACCGATACTGCTTAGATATCCTGAGAGGAGTGTATGCCCTGTAAGCACATCTTTTGGTTCCCTTGGAACAACGGGAGGTTGAAAAGTTACTGTATAATCCTTAGTGTGTTCTGCGCTATCGACCATCTTTCTAATATCATTCATTTCCTGCAGGGCTTTTTGATATTTTGTTGCTTTAGCGTTGTAAATAGCATTTTCGTCTTGAAAGAATTTGAAAGAGGATGCTATCTGGCTTGCGTGTGCTTTTTTCTCTTGTTCCGATAGCCGACCCTCATTTAATGTAGCACGAGCCTTGTTCATTAAATTTTTAATTATGTGTATGCAGGATTGATTAGCAATGCCATCACCTGGAGGAGTAGGAGTTGTACTTCTTCGTCTTGTAGTAACGGATGTGTATTCTTCAGTAAACTCTGCAAGGTTATTAGGAGCCCTGGGTTTTTCACCTTTATTTCCTTCAATTTGAATCCCAACACCTTTTTTAAAGGCCTCCACGCAAATTTCTAGATTTTCCATACAGATTTGAGAGTCTAAGTTGTACCATTTAAATGTTTTAAGAAATAAAATAATGCGTTGAATCAATGTAGTTGGAGAGCGTACTGCCACTATTTTACCATTCCACCAAATGGAAACATTAATATCTTTGTCTGTTCTTGTGTCTGTCTTTGTTATTATCCTACTGACACCATCTAGCTGTAACATCATAGTATTTACCATTACGAGTTAATGTGGCAGACAGCGTATCATGAAATTTATTTAGAAGTCAATTTATAGATTTATTTGTATATAATAAAATTTAGGGGTTTACTTTTTTGACAATAAGTAGATCTTCATAGTACCTGGGAAGGTGCTTAAATAGTTCTTTTGGGCCTTTGAGTACAGCAGTTAGGACTTCATCAGAGTAGGATTTGACACTTGCTGTAAAACCAATATCTGCTGGCATTGCTTGATCAAAGAAGATTAGCAGGTGTAGAGGATTATCTGTTAAATTTTCAATATGGTGGGGATAAGCTTTTGGAATAAAATAAATATCTCCTTCATTGATTTCATAAGAGTCAATTGTTCCATCAGGAGATAGAATAGACATTCTGCCCCTACCTTGATGTACATATCCAAGTTCAGCGGTCTCTGGGTGCCAGTGAGGCTCTCGCATACCAATGCCAGTTAGTATTAAAGAGTAGACAGCTTGATGTTTAAGTATTGGCCAAACATTTTTTCTTGCAACTTTTGCAGATCCCCCTTCATTTGCAACTAAAGGGGAAGATTTGTCTAAGTTGTAATGGTAAGCAGATGCGTAAGAGGCTTCTTGAGGAACATGCGTCACAGTGTCTTTTATTGCAATAAATACTTCTTTTGTAGAGCGGGGCATTGCATGAAAAGTAGTTCCTGGGGTATCCCATGTATTTCCAAGGACAGCATCAGAAAACATTCCAAATGCCGAAGAGAGACCAAAGTCGATAGGTTCCTCGTGAGAAAATTCTAAAATGAGTTCGCAGTTATCTTCTCCTATATTTTCAATGCCATGTAATGTGCCAGATGGAACATGAAAGGCATCACCTGCGTTTACTATAAATGTTGAGTGTACATTTCCCGTTGCATAAAGAGAAATTAAGGCTTTACCTTTTAAGCAAACCCCAAGTTCATCAGCATTTGCGTGCCAATGAGGCTCTCTTATTGCTCTTGGACTGAGGATGAGCTTATAAAAAGACATTCCTTGAAGAGCTGGAAAGTTACTTTTTGTGGCTCTAACTCTTGTGCCGCCTGTGACTTTATTTTGTGGTTCAAGTTTACCTAAATGAAAAAGATGAGATGCTACCATGGTTGTTTTCCTACAAGTCTGAGTTTTGAACTCAAAACTCAGGTTACGATCAAAAATACAAGAAGTAATTTTTATTAATGAACTGTACTTATTAAATTGTAAAGAAAAATATAAGTGCTTTAATGTATGTCGTATGAAAAAGTATCTTGTAAAAAAATCTTCTTTAGAAGGCAGTGTACATGTGCCTGCATCAAAGTCCCATACTTTGCGAGCTGTTTTGTTTGCAGGTCTTGGATGCGGTAAGAGTGTGATTTATAACTATCTTCCATCTCCAGATACCTCTTCTATGTGCAGTGCTCTTTGTTTGCTTGGAGCTAAAATTACCATTTTTTCAGAACGCATGGAAGTTGAGGGAGTATCTGGAAAGATAACTTTTGCAGAAGATGTTATTAATGCTGGGAATTCTGGAATTGTTTTGCGCTTTTGCGCAGCCATTGCAGCTCTTTCGACATACCCCGTTGTCATTACTGGAGATCATTCTATACGGCATCAAAGGCCTATGAAAGATTTACTTAACGGGATTGAGCAATTGGGAGCAAAAGCACTGTCTACAAAGAATGATGGATATGCTCCTATAATCATTCAGGGACCCATACACTTAAAAAAAGCCCTCATTTGTGGAAGAGACTCTCAGCCAGTTTCAGCGCTAATTATAGCAGCAGCATTTGCAAGTTGTCCTATTACTATAGAAGTCAAAGATCCTGGAGAAAAGCCTTGGGTGACTCTCACTCTGGATTGGTTAAAACGCTTAAAAATACCGTTTGAGGCATACGGATTTGAAAAGTATCAATTATTTGGAAAGGCGCATTATCAGGGATTTCAGTATACAGTGCCCAGTGATTTTAGCTCTGCCGCATTTCCCGTTGCTGCGGCCCTTGTAACAAATTCAGAAATTACGCTTCAAAATATAGATATGAGCGATGTTCAAGGGGACAAGGAATTGATCAATGTTTTTATAAGAATGGGGGCTAATATCGTAGTAGATGAGAAGAATAAAGTCCTCCATGTAAAAAAAGGAGATAAACTTTCTGGTATTACGGTAGACGTTAATGATTTTATAGATGGAATTACGATATTAGCCGTTGTTGCCTGCTTTGCAGAAGGTGTTACACATATAACAAATGCCAAGGTTGCAAGAGATAAAGAGTGTGATCGTATCCATGCTATTGCAACGGAGCTTAAAAAGATGGGAGCTCATATTTTTGAGGAAGAAGATGGTTTGAAAATTGCTGAAAGCACGCTTAAGGGTTCATCTCATTTGCATTCTTATAATGACCATCGCATGGTAATGTCTTTGGCGGTGGCAGGAATGGGAGCTGAAAGTGAGAGTAAAATTAGTCCTATAGAGTGCGTTGCAAAGACATATCCATCTTTTTGTGAAAGCTTTAAAGCCATTCATGCCAATATTGAGGAGGTTTTATAGATTTTATGGCAAGTAATTCATTTGGAACAATTTTTAGAATAACAACGTGGGGAGAATCTCATGGTAAGGCGATAGGCGTTGTAATTGATGGCTGTCCTGCAGGTTTAAGCCTAAATGATAGCGAAATTAATGCAGCTTTGTTATTGAGGGCTCCTGGACAAAGCCCTTACACTTCTCCAAGGAAAGAAAAAGATCATGCTGAGATTTTATCGGGGGTATTTGAGGGAGTCACAACGGGTTGTCCCATTAGCATTATTATTCCTAACAAAGATGTTGATTCTAGTAAATATGTACCTATCAAGGATCTGCTTCGCCCAGGGCATGCAAATTTTACTTACCTAGAAAAATATGGCATTTTTGATTATAGAGGCGGTGGAAGGGCGTCTGGAAGGGAGACTGCTTGTAGAGTTGCTGCTGGATGTGTTGCCAAAAAAATACTTTTGCATTTTGGGATAGAAGTAATAGCCTTTTTAAGCCAAGTGGGAAGTACCGTAGTATTGAATGATATAGTAGATATTTCTTGTTTGAGAAAAGCAATTTATAGTAGTGCTCTTTTTTGTCCTGATAAGCGAGCAGAAGAAGATATGATTTTATTGATAGATCAAGCAAAGCAAGAAGGGGACTCTCTTGGTGGTATTGTGGAGTTTATAGCATCTAATGTTCCAACGGGCCTTGGAGATCCCATTTACGAAAAGCTAGAAGCAAAGCTTAGCTTAGCAATGATGAGTCTTCCTGCAACAAAGGGCTTTGAAATGGGATCTGGTTTTACATCAGCTACAATGAAAGGCTCAAGTCACAATGATCGTTTTATAAATGATTTTGGAAAAGTTGTAACAGAAACTAATTTTTCTGGTGGTACTTTAGGAGGGATTTCTAATGGTATGCCTGTCTTTGGGCGCGTTGCTTTTAAGCCTACATCCAGTATTCAAAAAAAACAGGTGACATTGAATGTAGATGGAGAAAAGAGAGATTTTGAGCTTCCTATGGGCTCAAGACATGATCCTTGCATAGCCATTCGAGCAGTTCCTGTGGTTGAGGCAATGGTGGCACTTGTCCTTGCTGATTGTATGCTTCTAAATAGGAGTGCGCGCCTATGATTGTATGTCATGTTAAAGCTGCATTATCATCTTATGAAATAGAAATTAAGAGAGAATCTGATTTGAATGCAGTTAAAGGCTTGGGAAGCAAGTTTGTTATTGTTACAGATAACCTTGTTGCTATAACGCATGGAAAATCCATACAACAAAAGCTCATGTCAATGGGTTTAGAAGTAGAGCTACTTTCATTTCCTGCAGGGGAAGAAAATAAGACAAGGCAGACTAAAGAGCTGCTTGAAAATCAGATGTTTGAAAAAGATCTTGGAAGAGATACATGTCTTATTGCCCTAGGTGGCGGGGTTGTTAGCGATATAGGAGGGTTTTTAGCTGCAACGTATTGTAGAGGCATTCCTTTTGTAATCATGCCAACAACGCTACTGGGCATGGTAGATGCATCTATTGGTGGTAAGTCGGGGGTTAATGTTCCTTATGGTAAGAATTTGGTGGGTGCAATTTGTTCGCCAAATAGGGTAATTATTCAATTGTCATTTCTTAAAACATTGCCTTTAGTGCAGCTTAGAAGTGGTGTTGTAGAAATGATTAAGCATGGATTGATTGCTAATAAAGAGCATTTTTTGGATCTTCAAAAAAGTTCAAAAGAGGTTTTAGAATGTGACCTAGATGTTCTTGAAAGGATAATTCCAGCAAGTATTGCAATCAAAGTAGAAATTGTCGAAAGAGATGCAAAAGAGGGTGGTATTCGTAATCTTTTAAATTTTGGACATACCGTAGGACATGCGCTTGAACTAATAACTAAGTTTTCAATTTCTCATGGTGAAGCTGTGGCAATAGGTATTCTTACAGAAAGCTATTTATCGATGCAACTGGGTATGATGCAAAAAGGAACTTTTGATATGATTCGAGCCATTTTTAAGCAATATGGTCTTCCTCTTTGGTTGCCAAAAAAATATGATTGTATGGAGGTATTAAATGCTATGATTTTGGATAAGAAATCGCTTAAGGGAAAACCTCGCTTTACATTGCTTAAAGAGGTAGCAGAGCCTTTAAGTGCATCTGGCGCTTATTGTTCTTCTGTAGATGAATTAGTTTTAAAAAAGACGATAGAGTGGATGATTGATGATTTGTGTTGTTATTAAAGGACCAAGCTTTGCGCTAGGGTATGTGCAGATTGAAAAGGCAATAGAGTCTGGTGCTGATTTGGTAGAGCTATATTTAAGCTCTTTTGAGGATTTTAGCATATCTGCTGTACAGGACTTAAAAAATGCTTTTGCCATCCCGATGATTTTTACATTAAGGCATTTTGAATCTGAGGAGAAAAGGTTGCAATGCCTTTTACAATTAGCAGCACTAAAGCCTGCCTACTTAGACATTGAAAGCCATGTTCCAAGGGAATTTGTTCTTAAAGTAGCAAGCGAATATCCAGAAGTTCGCCTTATTTATTCATTTCATGATTTTGAGAAGACCCCAAAGAGTTTGAAAGAAATTTATCATGAAATGTTAAAGACGCCTGCATTTTTTTACAAAATTGCAGTCTTTGCAAATAGCACTATAGATATGTTAAGGGCTTTATCTCTTGCAAAGGGCTCTTCTAATGTTATTTTAAGCAGTATGGGCCTTTTGGGTGTACCAAGTAGAATTGTGGCTCCCATCATAGGAAGTCCAATTACTTATGCTTGTTTAGCTGAGGATCTGCGAACGGCTCCTGGACAATTGACTATAGAAGAGTTAAAGTGCAAATATCACTATAAAGAGCTTTCTTCGCATTCAAAGATTTTTGCTCTGATAGGCAATCCCGTTGACAAGAGCTTAAGTGATATAACGCATAATGATCTGATGCAAAGAGCCTCTTTTGATGCAGTGTATGTAAAAATGCTAGTGAAATCAGAAGAGTTGGAAGAATTTTTTCAGCTTATAAGAGAGCTTCCATTGGGTGGTTTAAGCGTTACTATGCCTTTAAAAGAGCATGTCATGCAGTATCTTGATAAAATAGATTCAGAAGCTATGTCAATTGGAGCTGTTAATACTCTTGTATTCGACCAAAGATCTATTTTGGGCTTTAATACAGATAGTTTAGGCGCTTTGAATGCAATAGAGTTACATAGACCTGTTAAAGGGAAAGAAGTTGTTATAATAGGTGCTGGCGGCGCTGCAAAGGCAATTGCTTATGAGGCATGTAAAAGGGGCGCACTTGTTACTATTTTAAATAGAGACGCTGCAAAGGCTATTCATTTAGCCAAGAGTTTACATTGCAATGGTGGGGGCTTAGAAAAGATGCAGGAGTGTTTTTTACAAGGCTATGATGTTTTAATTAATTCTACTCCTATTGAAGAGCCAATTAATCTAGAATATGTTGCTCCTGGATCCATTGTAATGGATATTAAAACAAGGCTTATGAATAGTTCTTTATTAGAAGAAGCAAAAAAGAGAAATTGTCTTATTGTCTATGGTTTTGAGATGTTTTTAGAGCAAGCAGTTCATCAATTTAAGCTTTGGTTTAAAGAGAGCGCTCTTAAGCAGGACATAAGATCTATTCTTAGAGAAAAGCTTCTTGAATTATTAAAATAATAATGTGTTTATGCGGAGAATAATTCCCTTAATCTCCGCATTTTTGCGGAGATTCTTGTTGCTCGTGCGGAGATTAAGTGTTATTATGACAGAAAGTTGTAAAAATAATTTTCTAAAAAATTAGAGGGTTTATATTCATGTACATACATGAGCGTGAAAATTGGCCAAATTTTTTTTGGAATCAGGATAAAATTATTGATTTACTTGCTCAGTTACGCCATCAACAAGGCCGCTTGGTAGGGGGAATGGAATCAATAGGTTTTCATGTTCGCAAAGAAACTATTTTACAAACATTGACGCAAGATGTTGTTAAATCCAGTGAAATTGAGGGCGAAATTTTAGATCAATCACTAGTACGCTCATCTGTTGCCAGACATCTTGGCATGGATACTGCAGCTCTTGATCGCATTGATAGAAATGTGGATGGCATTGTTGAAATGATGTTGGATGCAACTCAAAAGTATGATCAGCCCCTTACTAAAGAAAGATTACTAAGTTGGCACACGTCTTTATTCCCATTTCAGCAAAGCAGTCTTTCCAAGATTCGAGTCGGGGCATGGCGTTTAGGATCTGTGCAGGTAGTGTCTGGCCAAATGGGAAAAGAGACTGTTCATTTTGAGGCTCCATCTGCTGAAAAGGTTGACTTGGAAATGAAAGTATTTTTGGACTGGTTGAATCATGAAGCAGCTATGGATTTAGTTTTAAAGGCGGCACTTGCTCATTTGTGGTTTGTTACTATTCATCCCTTTGATGATGGAAATGGTCGTATTGGACGTGCAATTGCTGATTTAATATTAGCGCGTTCTGAAAAAAGCCCTCATCGTTTTTATAGTCTATCTGCGCAAATTCAAATCGAAAGAAAAAAATACTATACCATTTTAGAGCAAACTCAAAAGGGGCAATTAGATGTTACATCTTGGATTGAATGGTTTTTTTGTTGCCTTGAAAGGGCAATAGAGAGTGCTTTAGCAACTTTTGATAAGATTATAAATAAAGCACATTTTTGGGAATCGCTTGCAACAGTTTCTTTAAATGAGAGACAAAAGAAAATGATTAATCGAATATTAGATGGCTTTTATGGCAAATTAACTTCGTCAAAATGGGCTAAAATGACAAAGTGTTCTCAGGATACCGCTCATAGGGATATTCTTGATCTTATTAACCTTGGGATTCTTGTTAAAAATTCAGAGGGTGGGCGCAGCACGAGTTATTCTCTTGCTAGTACTTTAAAATTTTCTGTGGAAAAATAGAGGGTATCAGATTAGACTCGAGGTTTGGGCATCTGTATTGTAGATGATAAAGGGATTTATTTTGTAACGATTTAAGAATTAGGGGTTTATATGAGTCAGAAAGCGAGAGAATCAGAAGCGGTAAATGAGTACAATATCTCTGTACAAGGGCGTCATCTTCATGTAACAGACTCGATGAAGGATTATATATTAGAAAAGCTCAGTAAAATTGAGCGCCTTTCACACAATATTATTGATGTGCTTGTAACATTAGAGATTCAGAAGTTGGAGCACCGTGTTGATATCGCTTTAAAATTTAACCATTTTAAGATCAAGGTGCATGCAAATTGTAATGAGATGTATCCTGCAATAGACAAGGCAGTAGATAGGCTTCAATCACAGGTCAAGAAGTATAAAGATAAAATACGAGATCATCAGTTGAGAGGAGCATCTATTTCAGAGGTAGATGTCACGGTTTATAAGAGCCTCGAAGATGAGATAAATGATGAAATTGATGCAGAAAATGCAAAATGTGAAGCTGAAAAATATTCGCTACACTCTATTGTAAGAAAGGAAAAGCATCCTTTAAAAACATTAACCCGCAGCGAAGCTATCATGAAAATGGAACTTTCTAAAGATGTGTTTTTAATCTATATTGCAGAAGAAGATCGTAAGCTGAAAGTAATTTATCGTATGTCAGATGGTAATTTTGGTGTTATTGAACCCGTTTGATAGTAAGAGCCTTTTCGATCCCATTCGGCAAGAAAGAGTTGCTGCAACACCAGAAGAAATTGTTCGTCAAAAGCTCATTCATCACCTAGTGAATGAGCTCTTTTTCCCAAAAGAGCTGATTGCTGTGGAAAAGGCAATTGCTACTTTGGCGTACCTGACTCTTGAAGAGAGAAGGTCTGCTCCTAAGAGACGTATCGATCTTTTATGCTTTGCAAAAAATATTCACCCAAACCATAACGTGTATCCTTTGCTCTTGGTTGAATGTAAGGCTATCGCTTTAAATGTTACTATGAAGCGTCAGCTTATTGGATATAATTATTATGTAAAGGCGCCTTATGTGCTTTTAGCGGGTTCATCGGAACTCTTTTTTGGCTGGTATGAAATAGAAAAGAAGGGGTATGTCTGGATTGATTACATTCCCTCCTTTCAAGCGTTATGTTCAAGTCTATTGGGAGCTTAAGCTCTTGATTACACCATTAGATTTTGGTATTATGGGTCCAGTTTGAGGTACTAAGGAACTGGAGATGATAGGCTGTTGCATCTTAGTAAAACTTTCCTGTAACCATTGAGCTGTAACTGTATTGGTTGTAAAGTTTTTAGTTTGTTTTGCAGCCAGTGGGCCTAATGTGTTAATCACATCTTGTATATTTGCGGAGGGAGAAGACACTTGGTTAGAAACAGATTGAAGAATGTTTGTAGCTGTACTTAATTCTTGAGGGCTACTTGTTTCATTTCCCCCCAGATAAAACACTTGCGATGCAAATGTATCCAAGTCGTTAGCATTCTGCTGGCTTTGATAAGGAGAAAGCGTAGTTCCTATTGAAGACCATAAATTCAGAAGGTTTTGCTGTTGCGTCGTTCCAGATAGATATATATTGTTCGCTACATTTTGCAGGTCATTTATAGCTTGAGAATAGAGCATGCTGCTAAAGCAAATAAGTAGCGCAAGACAAACGATTTTCAAAAACTTTTGCATATAATAATTCCATATTTAGGTCTAAAATCTTAAGTCTAGTATAAGTAACGTAATATGTAAATATTCATTTTATGGGAATATAAATATCATCTCCTTTGATAGTTAGAGGGTAGGTTTTTACGCATTCACCTTCTTGATTGATAGATTTTCCAGTTGTCACATCGAACTTCCAGTTGTGCCAAGGGCAAGAAATCTGGCATTCTTGTAATTTGCCTTCTGCAAGTGGAGCACCTTTGTGAGGGCAAAAGTTGTCGATGGCATAAAATATGCCATCTATATTGAAAAGAGCAATTACTTTGCCGTTTGGAAGATCAACAGAGATGGATTTGCCTGGCAAAAGGTGGTATGTTTTGGCTATCTTAAGCATAGTCTGAGCTTTGGGTTATTAGTAATAATTCCATCAACACCGTAGCTTGCAAGGGTAGAAAAACGAGATTTATCATCTACAGTCCAGGTAAAGAGTATGATGTCTGATTGTTTTAGTGAATGCACAAGCTTTTCTGTAACGAGGCTTTCTTTTAAAGAAATGATCTTAATACCAAGAGATAGATGCTTTTTTAAAGAAGGGATTGTATCTGCAATACCAACTAAGCATATGTTTGGGTCTGTTTTTTTTACTTCTTGTAAAAATTCATGAGAAAAGCTTCCTACAAGTGATCCTGGGTGTTTTTTTAATAAAGATAAAAGAGGATTTAGGATTAAAAAATCATTGGGTTTTGAAATTTTCACCTCAATGATAAGTTTAGTTGTAAGTTCTAAGACCTCTTCTAGAGTAGGAATTCTTTCATCTTTGAAGTCTGAAGAGAACCAGGAGCCAGCATCTAACATTTTAAGCTCTTTAAGGGATAAGGAGGAGACCTGAGCTTGTTTTTTTGCATTTGTTGTGCGTTTTATTGTAGAATCATGGATGACAACAGGTATTAAATCTTTAGAGCAATGTATATCACATTCGATAAGATCTGATCCTAAAGAAAGCGCTTTTTGAATACTTACAAGTGTGTTTTCTGGAGCTTCTTTAGATGCTCCTCTGTGAGCGATTAGCAAGGGAGTATTCATAGAGTATCTTGTGAAGAGGTTGTTGAAAATCCTGATTCTTTCCATGCAACAATGCCTCCAAGGAGAGAGTAGGTTTCTTGATTTGTAGAAGAAGAAAATTTTGTAGCAGCATCTAAAGAGCGTCTACCAAGTCTGCATTGAAATATAATCATTTTATTCTCTTTATTGACAATATCGTTTGGATTAAAGGTGGAAAGAGGTAGGTGAATACTTCCTGGAATATGTTCTGCATTGTATTCGCTTGCTTCTCGTACGTCAATAAGAAGTGCTTTTTTGGCATCTAGCCACCCTTTGAGAGTGTTTGGTTCGATGGTATGTATATTTGTGTTCATAAGAATCCTTAATTTTTGGGATATGTATAGTTGATTCTAAATAATTTCTCAATGGTATACAATCTGCATCCAAAAGATGAGGAATTATGGGAAAAATTAGGGCTGAGTTTTGGCGCATTTTTACAAAGATAGCCTTGCTACTTCGCTATAAAGTAGAAGTTAGAGGAATGGAAGCTCTTCGAGGTATGAGCTGTCAAGAGAGAAAAAGCATTATTTTTTTACCTAACCATACATCTGAATTGGACCCTGCGATTTTACTGACACTTTTGAATAAAGATTTTTTACTAACGCCTCTTGTAGCCAATAATATGTTTCAGGTACCTATAATAGGACCCATTTTACGACAAATTGGATGCTTGGAGATACCTAATTCAGATTTTGGTGGTAATGAGTATACTTCCTTGCTTGCAAAAAGGGCGATTAAAGAGATTACGCATCGCTTGAATGAGGGAAGTAATTTGCTTATCTATCCTTCTGGAAAACTCAAAAATAGTGGCCTAGAAGATATTGGAGGGGCATCAGGTGTGCATCAGATCTTGGCAGAGGCTTTGGGTGTAAAAGTTTTTTTGATTCGAACAAGTGGTCTTTGGGGTAGTTCATTCTCCAAAGCTTTGACAGGATCATCTCCAGACCTTGGAAAAACTCTTCTTAGTAGTTTGAAGAAGATTTTAAAAAATGGAATATTTTTTCTTCCCAAGAGAAAAGTGCTTGTAGAAATAGTTCCTGCTCCTATTGATTTTCCAAGAAGAGGATCTAAGATGGAGCTCAATGCCTATTTAGAGAGGTGGTATAATGCGCCTTTTGATGAGAAAGGAGAGCCTCTTTATTTAGTACAAGACTATTTTTGGTCACAAAAAGCGCCAAAAATAGAAATTAAAAAAGATAAGAATGAGCGCACGTTAAAGGATATTTCAAAGTCTATACAAGAGGGTATCATTAATGAAATCTCTCGAATTTGTAAAAGGCCTGCATCTGGTATAACAGCAGGTCTTGATCTTTCAAAGGATCTTGGAATGGATTCATTAGATGTCATTGAATTAATCACTTTTTTAGATGATGTTTATTCTGTAAAGAATGTGCATCCGGCAGATTTAGTGTGCGTTTTAGATGCTATGTGGATGGCTTCTAGTATAGATACTCAAGAGCCAATGGATAATGATTTACAAGGTGTTGTATGGCCAGATGAAAAGAAAAGGGTTTTACCTGAATTTGCTATTGGAAATACGTTGCAAGAGGTGTTTTTGCGCTCAATTGAGGGAAGAGAAAAGGATTATGCTGTTGCAGATGATGTCAGTGGCCCTCTTACATATTTCCAAGTAAAAGTTGCTGCTATTCTTTTGGCATTAGAAATTAAAAAACTTCCAGGCGAAGAGGTTGGAATTTTGATGCCGGCAACAACTGCTGGTATATTGCTTGTCTTTGCAACGCTTTTGGCAAAAAAAACTCCTGTCATGCTGAATTGGACTATAGGAGCTAAAAATTTAAAAGAGATTGTAAATGCTTCTAAAATAGAAGTCATTTTGACTTCTCACAAGTTTTTGACTCAAGCAAAAATGATGGATGTCGAGGGGATAGATCATCTTTTTATTTCATTAGAGCATATGCGTAAACGGTTTACTTTTACAAAAAAGATAATGGCTTGGCTTTTGGCAAAGAAAAAAACACAATCGCTTCTTCGAGAGTTTAGTATTGATTCATCTATTGAAAATAAGCCAGCAGTTCTTTTGTTTACAAGTGGCACAGAAAGTACTCCTAAGGGAGTTCCTCTTACGCATCAAAACATTTTAAGCAACCAGAGGTCTGCGTTTTCTTGTATTGCCTCAATGATGAGCACGCAAGATGTATTTTATAGTTTTTTGCCGCCTTTTCACTCTTTTGGGTTTGTAGTGACTGGTATATTGCCTTTTTTTGTGGGTTTGCGCGTTGCATTTATGCCAGATCCTACAGATTCTCTTCGTCTGGCAAAGGGTATGTATCGCTATCTTGCAAGTGTTGTATGTTCAGCACCTACATTTTTAAATGCATTGTTGAAGAAGGCAACAAAAAAGGAGCTTGCAACGCTTAAGTTGATGGTAACGGGCGCTGAAAAGGCCCCGCAGTCCTTATTTGATGCTGTAAAAAAAATGGATCATTGCGTTTTGTTGTTGGAAGGTTATGGAATTACAGAGTGCTCCCCCATTTTAACACTTACTCGCCCAGACAAGCAAGACTTGGGTGTTGGAACTCCTCTTTTAGGAACAGAGCTATTGATTGTAGATCTAAATACGCATGCTCCATTGAGTGTACAAAAAGAGGGACTTATTCTTGCAAGAGGGCCTGGTATTTTTAATGGTTATTGGCAAAAAAGTTTACCTTCTCCCTTTGTAGAAGTAGATGGAAAAAAATGGTATGTAACAGGGGATTTGGGGTATTTGACAGAAAATGGCTCTCTTATTTTATCTGGCAGATTAAAGCGCTTTGTTAAAATGGGAGGGGAGATGGTGAATCTTTTGAGTATAGAAGAGACTTTGTTGCATGCTTTGCAAGACAAATTTGTGAGCTCTTCAGAAGAGTCTGTACCTCTTGCACTTTGTGCAAAAGAGCAGGAGGATTTGAGAGCTGAACTTGTTCTCTTTGTAACTTTTCCCATCCTTGTTAATGAAGTAAATGAAATTTTACGAAAGGCTCAGTTTTCTTCTCTCATTAAAATTAGTCAAATAAAGCAAATTGGCACAATGCCTTTACTTGGTACTGGAAAAGTTAACTATCGAGAGCTACAAAAAGGGCTGGCGTAGAAAGAAATTTTTTATATGATAGGGATTATCCTAATGTATAGAGAAGTCTTATGTCTGCGCCCATTAATGAAAGTAGTAATCAGCAAGAGCCCCAAGAGATTCAAGTTAATAAAGAGGCACAAAAAGGCTTAGAGGTAACACAAGGTGATTGCCGAACAGGAGCAATGATTGCATCTGCCATAAGTGGTTTGTCTAAGATAGAAGATACTTTAGTAACAGCATATAATCAAAAAGTGGGTGGCGCATCTGCAACAGGGGTAGTTCCTGAGGTGGCATCTGCTAATTTAAGTGGAACAAAGCAGGTTTTTTCTCCTGCTGAGATAACATCTGTTCAAAGTTCAATTAGCGCAGTTGCTCATGTAGACATATCAGCAACATTTTCTGATATGTCGAAGCTTCTTACCGTTTATGCACAGCTCTCTAAATTTTTAAGTGAAGTACAAAATGTAAGTACTTTGTCACCTACGCAAGAGGCGCAGTTTAAGTCTTTGACATCGGAATTTATTGAAATAAGTGAGCAGTTAAAGAATACATCTGGCCAGATGAACGTGCAAAATCCCCTCACAGATTCAATTAAAAATTTTATAGATAAATTTGTAGATAGCTTAAAATTACCTGCCGCAGGCAGTAGTGTAAGCGCATGGATCTCTTGTTTAAAAAATAATAACCCAGAAGAAGATATAGCCAAAATAGTTGGAGAGATAAAAGAGTATGCTAACAAGAATGGTATAGATGCCAGCAATATATTAAAGCTTTCTAAGTTAAAGGACGATGTCCCTTACACGGGTATTGCAGGTGAAATTGAAAAATGGATTTTTGGAAGTATGATGAATAATCTTGATAATAAGATATCCATTTTCCAGCATTCTATTTCAGAAAATGCTGCTTTTTTAAATCTTTTGGGCCCTATGGAGGAAAAGAATCAAGCCTTTTTTAATTTGTTTGATTTTCACCTGCCTCCAACACCAGAGGGTGACCATGTTAAAACTTGGGTCGCTTTTTATAATACATTGAACGTTTTGAGTAATGAGCTTCGTGGAACGGGTTTTATGCATTGGAGATCCATGATGGCGCAGTACATATTAAAGCTTAGTGGTGTAGCTGATGGTCCTCCTCCTAATAAGAAATTAAAATCCCTTGTGAATGGGATAAGAAATAACTTAAATGCGGTAGCAAATACAGTATCGAAGTTTCTTCAGCATGTAGATGCATCAAAAAAGCCTGGTCGTACTGGACATGCAATTGTGTGGTATTTGTTTTCCTGGAAAAAGGTCACGGTTACTGTAGAAGGGCAGCATGAAATGGCTTATGTTCTTGGAACTAATTTAAAATCGAATATGAGAGTAAAATTTGAAAAGTTTGCAAGTAAATTTCAAAATGTTGCAAAGTCATTAAAAAATATAGGAGCATCTGTTCAAAGTACAAATACAACGGATCAGTCGCAGTTGCAGCTACAAATGAATTTCATGCAAGAGTTTATGCAAGCAGGGCCTACAATCATACAGACATTAAATGAATTGATGAAGGCTATTGCTCAAAACATGAAGGGGCAATAAAATTATTTATGAGATATTAATACATGTCTATTAATGATCCATCTATTTCGGGTGTAGAGCCATCTGCACTTCAAGCAGAGCAAGCAGCAGCAAAAAAAGAGTCTTCAGAAGATGTCCGTACGGCTGCCATGTGCGCAAATGCTGCAGAAGCCTTATCTCCAGTCGTCCAAACGCTTACAGATTTTATTCAAATGCGCAAAACGTCTGAAGCTTCTGTAGGGGAAATGCCTATTCCTACCATAAAGCTTCCTGATGGATATGTGGAAACAACTCAGAAAGCACCTTTTTTAATAGGAACTCAAAAGTCGCTTGTAGTAGTAAAAAATGCCGCAGATACACTTGCAAATGCTGTAGAAGGTGTTATTCCTCATGTTTCTGCTCTTGTAAGTTTACAAAGTCAGTTGAGTCAATTGATCACGTCTACTAGATCGAATCAAAGTGTTCTTACCAAAGCAGAAGAGACAACATTAAATCAGCTTCAAAGTGATTTTACAAAGACTTATTCATCAATCGAGCAAGGCATTAAGCAATTACCCCCAAATGAGCCATTAACAAGTGCATTGAACAAAATTGTGAGTATCAAGTTACCTCCTTCCAGCCAAGATACCTCACCCATTGCAACAAATTCGGGTGTTTGGAAAACGTGGCAACAATTTTTGAATCAGTTGATAAGTCAGATGGGGTTAAGTCAGCCAGGAAGTGTTTTGGGGTCATTAATAGAGCTTAGTAATAAGTCGGGAGTTTCTGTAAATGAAAAAGTATTAAGGCAGGTGGATGTAAATGTTCCCGATGATCAGTCTTACACTGGTATTGCAGGGGAAATTGAAAAGTGGATATTTGGGCAAGCCATGCAGCAGATCTATGCTAAAGTAGGTGTTTTTCAAGAAAATATCCAAAAAAACGCAGCTTTTTTGAATTTTTTAGGGCCTATGGAAGAGGCGGATGTCACTATACTCAATAAGATTCTTCCTGCATCATTACATCATTTTCCAAAAACTCCTGCTACAAAGGCACAATACACTCTTTGGCAAAATTTTTGGAAAGGATTATCTTCGGGTCTAAAAGGTATGCTACACTGGAGAGGGTCTATGGAAAATTTTCTTATAGAGCTTTCTGGAGTGGCACACGGAAGCCCTGCTGATCCTAAGTTAATTAGCATGGTTAATGGGATGAGAAATAAGTTTGATCAAGCAACTAAAGCTATAAAGTTCTTGTACGAGATTAACCATGATCCTGCAATAGTTTTTACTACAAAAATCCTTTCAGATGGTGCTCAAGTGGTTGGAAGTCATGTAAAACTCAGTATGAAAGATAAACTTGCTTCAGTATTTAGTGCTTTGAATGGTTTTTCTAATACGTTAAAAAATGCTGGAGGAAGTGTTCAAAGTACAAGTACTACAGACCAGTCAGAGCTACAATTACAGCTAAATTTTATGCAGGAGTTTATGCAAGCAGGCCCTGCTATTATCCAGACGCTTAAAGGTTTAATGTCTGCAATTGCTGCAAATTTAAAGGGCGGATGAATCGTATGAAGCTACTCAAAAAAGCTTTTAATAAATTTCTTTTTTTTAAAAAAAAGAAAAAAATTACCATCGATGAAAAAGATAAGGTAGGTTTTTTTTATCTTTTGAAAAAAGAAAAAACAAAATGTGAAAAGCTTCAAACTAAACTTAATCAAGAGATTTTGGAAGAAGAAATTTCTGATTGTTTTAGTGCTTTAAAAGAGGTTATAAATAAGTTTCTTGCCCCAGATGAATGGGATCGAGTAAAGGATTTAAGCACTTCTTGTTTTATTGAGCAGTACTTTAAAATGACAGTTGCAAAAAAATGGGTTTTGGATGATGCCGCTATAAAAAAGGGTAATCTTTGTATTGGACGAATCCTGGAAATATATCGTTTACAAAGGGAAATGCAGGGAAGTTTGGATATAGAAAGTTACTACGGCGTAATGTCCAACTTAAAAAGTGCAAAACCTAACATGGGAAAACTTTATGTAAGAATAAGGGATCTTACAAAAGAGGCTGAAGATTTAATAGATAATGTTATTTTTGAAAATAAGCAGATGGATATAGATCTTTTAGTAAAGAAAATTTCTCTAGAGGTAGGTGGGTTACTTAAAGAAAAAATGAGTTCTTGGAAAAGTCCTTCTGAAGATATGGCACAATGTCCTCGTATGGATATTGATATTGGGATATTGGATATTAGAAGTGTTATAGAAAATTTTAAAGTGCTTCAGCAGCGCCTAGAAGGTTATGCTCTTCGTGAGTACATACATAAACATATTGAAAAGTTAGAAGCGTAGAATATTCTTTTAGACATAATTTTGGAGTTATGAGAATCTCTAGGTGATAATAGACTTCTTGCATAATTAGCTTTGCTTAGAAAAATTGAAATTTTTTGAGTAGATTTATTGATAAATTTTTCAACCATATGTGAACATATGGTTGAAAAATTTAACGATAAAGATGTCAAAAAAGACAATTTTAACAAGCAAATGTAATTACGCAAGAAGTCTAATGTATACAAGAGGTTGTAGTCATTTTTATGCAAAGTAGTTTTTATGAAATTCCATTGAAGTTTTACAACACAGAAACAAGAAAAAAAGAAGAATTTTCTCCCATTATTCCAGGAAAAGTTTCGATGTATACATGTGGGCCTACTGTGTACGATTTTGCTCATATTGGAAATTTTAGGACTTATGTTTTTGAAGATGTTCTGGTTCGTACGTTGAGGTTTTTTGGTTTAGAAGTGCGCCAAATTATGAATCTTACAGATGTTGACGACAAAACCATAAGAGGGGCTATCGCAAAAAATATTACACTAGATGAATATACAAAGCCTTTTAAAGAAGCTTTTTTTGAAGATATTAAGACACTTGGCATTACTCCTGCAGAGGCTTATCCGGCAGCTACAGATTATATCAATGAAATGATTCGAATGATTGAAAAGCTTTTAGAAAAAAAAGTGGCCTACATTGGCTTGGATGGAAGTGTTTATTATGCTATTAAAGAATTTTCAGGATATGGAAAGCTTTCACACTTATGTTTAGATGAATTGCAAGTGGGTGCATCCAATCGAATTGCGACAGATGAGTATGAAAAAGAAACTGTTGCAGACTTTGTTCTTTGGAAAAAATATGACCCAACACGTGATGGAGAAGTGTTTTGGCAAAGTCCTTTTGGCCCTGGAAGGCCTGGGTGGCATTTAGAGTGCTCTGCCATGGCAATTTCTCTTCTTGATGAAACAATTGATATCCATGTGGGAGCCGTAGACAATATCTTCCCTCATCATGAAAATGAGATAGCACAGTCTGAGGCATGTACAGGACATGCTTTTGTGAAGCTATGGATGCATTCAGAGCATCTTCTAGTCGATCATAAAAAGATGTCTAAGAGTCTTGGAAATTTTTATACTTTAAGAGACCTTTTAAAAAAGGGTTATAGTAGCACTCAGATACGTTATTTATTGCTTCAGACTCATTATCGCATACAGCTTAACTTTACTTTTGCAGGTCTTGATGCAGCAAAAGGCTCACTGCAACGTTTACATGACTTTATAGGCAGACTGAAAGAACTTGAATCTCAAGAAAAGCACGTAGATGTAGATATTCAGGTATTGATCAATAAAACATTAAATGCCTTTGCAAAGGCATTGGCTGATGACTTAAATATGGCGCAAGCTCTTGCTGCTCTCTTTGATTTTGTAAGAGATGTAAATGTATTTTGTGATCGCAACCAAGTTTCAAAAAAAGAGGCCTTATTGATTCTTGAAATGTTAAAGCAATGCGATACGGTTTTAGGAGTTATTTTTGTGCAAGATGCTCAAGAGGAAATCCCAGAAGATATCAAAGAACTTTTATTTAAAAGAGAAAATGCAAGGAAAGCAAAAGAGTGGTCTCTATCAGATACTTTAAGAAAGGAAATCCATGATAGAGGTTACATAATTGAAGATACGCAAGGTACAGCAAGGTTGAAGAGGGTGACTAGATGAATGGTCGTACAAAAGAAGAGCATTATATTTTAAAGCTGTATGAGCTTGCAAAGAAAAGTGGTAGTCAGTTGAATAGTAAGGATTGCTTTGCTGTAGGCTCTGAATTAGGGCTTTCTGAGAAGGTTGTAAAGCCTATCGTTAACATTTTAACGCAGGCAAACTTCATAAAAAAGACAGGAGAAAAAAGTATTGCACTTACGTCGAGGGGTGAGGAGCTTGTTAAAAATTTATTGGGGCAAAAATGAGTTGGAAAGCTTTTAAAAAGCTCGTTATGATAGAGCAAACTCTGTTTGGGCTTCCTTGGGCATTAATTGGCGCTTTGTTGCCCTTTGCAAATGCCTCTTTTAGAAATCATTTTGATTTTGGAAATTGGAGCATTTGGTTTTGGATTTTTGTAGCATTTAGTGCTGCAAGAACTTCTGGTATGTCGTTTAATCGTTTAATTGATTCTGAAATGGACGCGCTCAATCCTCGTACAAAAGGGCGCTCTTTGCCATCCGGAGAGGTTACAAAGCTGCAAGTTGGTTGTGTTGCCTGGATAAGCTTGGTATTATTTATCTTTTCTTGCGCTATGTTAAATACATGGTGTTTACTTTTTTCATTAATTATTTCCATGTTACTTTGGCTTTATTCTTATACTAAGCGCTATACCTTTTTTTGCCATTTTGTGCTTGGTTTAATCGAGTTTTTTGCACCTTTTCTTGGTTGGGTGGCAGTTACAGGCTCTTATGGTTTTAGTACCCATGAAAATGCCTTTTTTGGGTGGACGCCTCTT
Organism: Chlamydiales bacterium; assembly: GCA_031292375.1. NCBI lineage: Bacteria > Pseudomonadati > Chlamydiota > Chlamydiia > Chlamydiales > Chlamydiales bacterium. The sequence continues at coordinate 24,784 of JARLHF010000004.1, read as the reverse complement.
TTTCTTGGAAGTTCTATATTGTTTTGGATAAGTGGTATGGATATTGTTTATGCTACTCAGGACATAGATTTTGATAGAGAGCATTCTGTAAACAGTATCCCTGCGCGCTTTGGAATACTTAATTCACTTCGAATAGCTCGTATGTTACATTGTGCATCTGTTGTGTTTTTTGTTTTAGCAGGTATAGCTGCATCGGTTACATTTCTATATTATATAGGCCTTATGATTGTGGTTTGTCTGTTTATTTATCAGCATGTAATTGTACAACCAAATAATCTAAAACGATTGCATAGAGCTTTTTTTACATGTAACAGTTTAATTGCAGTTACCCAGTTTGTATTTACATTGGGAGCTATTTTGTGGATCGAATAGTGATTGGAGTAAGTGGTGCATCTGGTATTATATTAGCATATAAAGCAGTTCAAGCGGTTGTAAGAGCTGGTTATTTTGTAGATCTTGTCATTTCAAAAGCAGCTTTTATGACGGCAAGGCAAGAGATGGGTCAAGGGTTTGGTTCGAGTGCTGGGTTTATTGAAAGCTTTGATGATGATATACAAAAAAACCTTACTGTGCATTCTATTAATAATTTTGGAGCGTCCATTGCAAGTGGTTCTTATAAAGTAAGAGGTATGCTTGTAATTCCTTGTAGTATGGCAACTCTTGCAGCCATTGCTATTGGACTTTCGGATAATCTTTTAAGAAGGGCTGCCGATGTTTCTCTAAAAGAAAGAAGGCCTCTTGTAATTGTTCCAAGAGAGGCACCCTTATCTTCTATTCATTTAGAGCATATGCTTACACTTTCTCGTATGGGGGCAGTAATTATTCCGCCTGTTCCTGCTTGGTATAATCTTCCTAAGACGTTAGATGATGTAGAAAATTTTGTTGTAGGAAAAACTCTTGATGGGTTGGGTATAAAGCACGATTTATATCCAGTTTGGACTGGTTATTAACTTTTTAGCGCTTCATGCTTTAGGCGTTTTCTTAGGAGCTTAGTTTTGTGAGAAACATTGATCCTTCCATTGATTACCTCGTGCAAGTTCTCAACGGCGATAAATGCTGAGAGATCTTCTCTATGGACAATTTCTTTTAATTCTGCAAGTTGCAAGCGCTCTACAATGATGTAGAGAATCTCTTGTTCGCTTTGAGAATAACCACGCTTCCCATAAAGTATTGTAAGACCAATCCCAAGTTCGCTCATCACAGCATCTGCAATTTTCTTTGATTCAGCAGAAACAACGATTACAGATTTTGTTTCTTCAAAACCAACTATGACGGTATCCATGACCTTGCTTGCTACAATATAAATCATTAAGGACTGTAATGCGGTATGCCAATCTTGATAGATAATTCCGGCTGCTGCAAATATGAATATGTTGATAAACAAGATGACTTGACCGACAGTAAAGCCTCTTTTCCTGTTTATGATGATAGCAAGAATTTCTGTGCCATCTAATGAGGCTCCCTTGCGTATGACAAGGCCGCTACCTGCCCCTAGGGCAACACCTGCAAGGAAGATGATTTCTAAGCTTTCGCCATGAAAGGGAGTGACATCTTCTAGAAGGAAAGCAAATCCTGCAAACATAAGAACTGCAAGGCACATCTGAATCACAAAGGTCTTTCCAATTAACTTGTAGGCCAGATAAAGGAAAGGTAGATTGAGCGCAATATATAAAAAAGAAAGGTATTTTGGTCCAAATAGATAGGCTCCAATCATAGAGGCACCTACTATGCCGCCGTCAATTAAGTTGTTGGGAGCTAAAAAGACTTTAACAGCGACAGCCGCAAGGAAGGCCCCTAGCGCTAGCCAAAAGAAATTAAAAACATAAAAAATCCAAGAACGAGGCAATGACTGATGTGATTTCATACTGCTCCCAGATTAAATTAGTCTTTACAAAAGAACGCGAGAGACGGGATTTGAACCCGCAACTTCCGGCGTGACAGGCCGGTGCTCTAACCAATTGAACTACTCCCGCAAAACATATACACAAATAAGCGAACTAAAAATTTGCATATTACTTAATTGTACAGCAATGGGCGCAAAAGGACTCGAACCTATGACCACCTGTGTGTAAGACAGGCGCTCTACCAACTGAGCTATACGCCCGTACAAATTCAAGCGACAAAGATATGCATTCCATGAATTTTTCACAAGCATTTTTTGTATATATCATAAAATGTGCCATATAGGATAAAATCCATGGTCGTTTGATAGATAAGGATTGTAAAATAGTATGGATAAGCGACCTCATATTCTTCTTACTAATGATGATGGAATTCATTCAGATGGACTTTTCCATCTTTGGAAGGGATTGCAAGAATATGCAGATATTAGCGTAGTTGCACCGTTAACCGAGAAATCAGGGGTAGGCGCTGGTATTTCTCTCAATAGTCCATTATTAGTTCATAAAATGAAGTGGCAAGGAGAGTGTGATTCTTGGGCAGTTCAAGGAACACCTGCAGATTGCGTCAAAATGGCTTTGAGCGTTTTTTTAGAAAAGGCTCCTGATTTAGTTATCTCAGGAATCAATAAAGGCTCAAATGCAGGACGCAGCATTTTCCATAGCGGAACTGTTGGTGGAGCCATTGAGGCTGTGATGAGAGATATTCCAAGTATTGCAATTTCTTCTATAGACTACTCGATCCCTAATTTTTCTATTGCTGAAAAGTATGTTGCCAGAATCGCAAAGCACCTACTTGCTCATCCGCTTCCAAGTGGAACTCTTTTAAATGTTAATGTGCCATCTGCGGTAGAAGATATTGTGGGTATTCGTTTAGCTCGTCAGGGCAAAAGTTATTGGCGAGGTGATCCAATAGAAAGATCTCATCCTGAAGGGTTTTCTTATTACTGGCTAGGTGGTGGATTGTCCTTATTTGAAGAGGATGAGGAGAGTGATATCTCGTTACTTCAAAAGGGTTATATTGCCTGCGTGCCTGTTTATGTAAATGAACTTACACATCATAGTGAATATGAAGCTCGAAAAGAGATGTTTAACGCGTTATTTAATCACCCTTTTTAGTTTTTTCAAAGAGATCTAATGTTTCAAGGGCATCTTTTTGATAAGATTCAATGAGCTCTCTTCCCCCATCTAGAAGGTAGATTCGTTTAAGCTCCTCTTTTAGTCTAATCCCCCAAAAAGGCTCGAAGTTATCAAGTTCTAAGTTACTAGAGTTTGACAAATGGTTTTCTTGAAATTTTCTTGCTTGTATGGCCGTATGCACAAGAGATGTAAAACCTTTTCTAATTGAAGCTTTCTTTTTTAGAAGCTCTTCTTTTGTATGTATTGTTTCTAGTTCCTTTACAAGCATACGGCTATGGCTCTCTGCCTCTGTTATAAATTCTTCTTGAGAAGATGGAGAGCAGCTCGTTAGTATTGCTAATAATATTGACAAATTAAAATTTTTGCTAAAGAATCCGTTCATGTATTTGATCATAACATAGACATAAAAAATTAGCTAAATTTACTTGAGGTTATGGACCCTACTAGACTAAATCCCGACTTTATAGCGCCCACAACTAGACTTGGGCATGTTATTAGGTTGAGCAATCCAGTGGCTGCAACCGCAATACAGGTTCATAGTATAGCACAAGATGCGATACATCCACTTGGTACTGTAGGTATTCTTGGTGTGGCTGCAAAAGAGGTGGCCCCCATTGCATTAGCAGGAGTTGCTCTTTATCGTATAGCAAATGGGATAAAAAACCTCATTAAGGCTACGATGATGGGGCTTGGGAGGGATATTTCTCGTTATGTATTAAATCTTGTTAGAGATGTAATCGATTTTGTAAGTTGCATATTATGGGGAATGCCTACATTGCTTTCTGCTCTTAAAGTAGTTGCAACGGCAGCTTTGCGTATAATAGGTGCTCTTACTTTGGTATTAAATGCGGTTATTTATGTATGGTACGCAATTGACCATGCAATTTGCTGTTATAAAAGTAATAAAGCAGCTCAGGAAATAGATCGTATTTTAGCAGATGAAAAGCTCTCTCCTGAACAGCAAGTAAAAAAAGTTTTGGAATATTTTTTAGAAACACACTTTAAAGAGAGAATGAAAGCAAATCTTGAAAAGCTTGAAAGTAGACTGGAAAAGTTTCCTCAAAAAAACATAGATGAGATGTGGACATTTTTAGATGCCCAAATGAAAGTAGAATTGGAAAGAGTTCTTGGCGCTCATGCTTATGAACGCATTAAAAGCGGGTTAGAAAAGCTAGAAAAAGGTGGGAGCAGTGAAAAACTATTTGTTGATGCAGTAGATTGTATTAGGGATGCAAGAGAAATGCTGCGCTCAAAAATAAAGACAGAGATGTTAAAAGTTGTAACCTATACCTTGGGAGTTGTTGCAACTATTTTGGGTGTTATTTTTCCTGCATTTGGTATAGGCATGATTGTTGGTTATTCTCTTTGGACTGGATTTTCAGCCGTGTTTATAGCTGAAAAAGTGGGTACTTATGTTAAGGAAAAGCATTTTAATAATGTAAATTCCTTTTTTTATAAGCCCGCAGTATCAGAAGAAATCATTGAAAAATCCTACAAAACACTTTGTAAGAGAATTCATCCACACCTTCAAACACTTGGTGGAAAAAAAGCTAATGATGTGGGAAGGATGCTTCTTTCAGAGAAAAACATGAAGGCATATGTAAAAGAAGCGAAAGAGGAGCTGCTTTTGCATTTGAAGGCAAAGCTAATCAGCCGAGCAGTAGTTATCTTTAGTGACAAGTCGAGTGAAGAGTTAAATGTGATGACAGATCAAGTATCTAGAGCATCTTCTGCTAAAGAATTATATAAGGTATGGAATAAGTTTGATGAAAAACGCGTTAAAGTAGAAGGTCCAATAACAATGCAAGAAGCTAAATGGAATAATATAAGAGAGCGCATTAAATTGCTAAAGGCAGCTTCTGATTCATCTCTTTTTGGAGGAGCTTTGAAGCGGGAGTGGTGTTATGCCAAAGGGATTTTAAGGCAAAAATGGGAGGATAAAAAGGAATTTTAAGGTTTACTTGCTTTTGTAGAGCCATAGAGAAGCCCAGCTCTTGCTATATTGGCTCTTGCATTGGGAAAAAGATTTTCTAGTTCATCCAAGAGCTTATCGCTCTTTTTTCGCATTGAATCTTGTCCTACAGGGCATTGACAGGTTATTCTTTCAAAACCATACATTTTGGCAAAAGTTCTGATTTCATTTTCTGATAGATAGATTAATGGGCGGATAATGGTTACGTCATAGTCATGCATGTAAATTTTAGGAAGATTTGCAGCAAATTCGCCTTTGTGAAGTAGATTCATGAGAAGGGTTTGAGCGCTATCATCCCTGTGATGGCCAAATGCAATAGTGTGGGCGCCCACACTTTTTGCGCAATCAAAGATTAAACGCCTTCGTTCTCGAGAACAGCTATAGCATTCTAATGTTTCTTGTTTTTGCGTGGATATGCGCACATGAAAGGGTATGTTAAGTTTATTGCATATAGCTCGAAGAAAATTTTCTTGAACACCTGCTCCACAAGAAAATTCACCGCCCACATGTATGGCATGGATGTCAAATGGTGGAAATCCATGCCCACATATAGCTTTTAATAGAAATAGAAGGGTCAGGCTATCTTTACCTCCACTGAGGGCAACAGCTATAGAAGTATTTTTTTCAAGCATTTGAAATTCATAAATAGCTTTTCGAAAAGCGCTTTCCAGTTTTTTGCCAAGATGAGTCCAAGGAGGTGCAGCTATAGGTAGATGAATATCCATATACAATACTAATTTCATAAAAACTGGCAATATTTTACAATAAAGTGGATAATCACACGAGCGATTTTTAAGATTAAAAGTTTAGGTAGAAAAAGTATGGAAAAAGCTGGTCGTAATGATCCTTGTCCTTGTGGATCTGGTCTAAAATATAAACAATGCTGCTGGGGAAAGCCTCCTAAGCCAAAATTTGTTGCCAAAGTGATTAAATCAGGAAATGATGCGCACAAAATTCCTCAGATGATAGAAAGCTTACATAAGCCTAAAGAGGAAAAAGAGTCTCACGCATTTAAAATGACAGACAAAGATTTCAGGGTGACAAAATAAAAACCTTGAGCGGAAAAAGAGAGATTTGTTATAAGTCTGTGCTTTAGTATCTCAATTTAAGCTGACATAGCTCAATTGGTAGAGCACCCGACTTGTAATCGGACGGTTGTGGGTTCAATTCCTACTGTCAGCATTTATTTAAATCTAATCGGGGGTGTCGCATAGCGGCAATTGCAAGGGACTGTAAATCCCTCGACTTCGGTCTCCGTTGGTTCGAGTCCAACCGCCCCCAATTCCTCTCTAAAATCCTTCAAATTTTGTGCTAGAAGATTTCTGATACAATGTCCGTTATGGCACACTCATGGCACACCTTCTGATGAACGTAACCGATAAATGAGGATACCTAGCGAAAAATATAGCATCATAAAATCATGAGTTGTATGATTGGTCTTTCAAAAATAATCAATGCTAGATATTTGTGATCAATTTAACACCGGAACAATTAAATACTCTTGCTAAAGAGAGGTTGGATGATGCTAAGGCACTTTATGCAGCAGGGCGTTATGAAGGTGCTTTCTATATTTGTGGTTATGCTTTAGAAATGAAATTAAAATGCGTAATATGTAAAACATTGGGTTGGGATGAATACCCTGGGGATGGAAAGGAAAAAAATAAGTCTTTTAAAACACATAAATTTGATGATTTGTTGCATTTGTCGGGAGTTGAAAAAAGAGTGCGTGCTACTCTAATTGCGGAGTGGTCAATTGTCGTAAAATGGGACCCGGAAATCCGCTATTCTTCAGGAAGACAAACTGCTGAAGATGTTAAATTGGTGATAGAGGCTGCAGAAACCTTGTTGGCTAAATTATGAATGAGATGATAGAAAAAATTAAAGCTCTTATTAAAAATCTCGAAAAGGATAAGGGGTCACTTTCAATTTGTGCTTTATTTTTGCGCGAAGATTCCATGGAAAAATGGGATATAGTTATTGCAGCTTCATGGCTTAATCCTGCAGAAATGCAATCATATAAAACCATTTCTGCAAAGCTTCAGGAGTGCTTGAGCGCCTCTGAATTAATGCAGCTTTCTCGTATTGTAATTCTTAGCCAGGATGATCCTGTTGTGTCATATCTGCAAAATTTAGAAACCATTACAAATGGTGGGTATAAAGAACTGCTTCTCGTTAATGAGTTGTCTGAAAAATTCAAATTTGTGATTAAGCAAGCATATTTGCTACGTTCTCAAAAGTCTATTTCATAGATATTTCTATGAAATATTTTAATTTAATTAGTAAAGTTAAGTTAATTGTGCCATAAATGTGCTTTTCTATTCAGGAATCATTCTTATTTGGTTCTGTAGCAAAAAAATGATTCAATGCTTGGAAATGATTAGCTATAAAGAGAAAAATCATTAACCTTCCTAGAGATTCCTGTATTTTCCTGTCATAATTTGTATTGACATTTTAAAAAATGGTAGTTATAGTGTAGCGCTTAGCATTTTAAAAAGTTAATAATAAGGAATAATAAATGAGTACAGTAGCACTTACTATTACTACAAAATACTATCCTGAAAGTACAGCTGGAAAATTGTATGATGTATGTGATATTAACGGTTCATTATTTGCAATTTTTTATCGAGCAATGCAATTTGAGGGTGAGGCCAATATAGACTTAGAAAACTATAGTCTTGTTTTTTTAAAATCAGTAGAAGCAAATAAAATTTCTATTAAAGCGGTTAATGTTATTTTTTTAAATTCAATTCGCTCTAGAACAGATGAAATTAATGTTAAAGTAAGCGGAAAAGTTATTTTACTTGGATCGGAAGTGCGAGCATTTGGTGCTGGTTGTATAGAAGCAGATGGGGGTTTTCATTCATCTTGTACCATAAATGATCAACGAGAGCAAATTCAAAAAGTTTTTATGGATGGAGTTAGAGAGGACGATGGAACTTTTATTGTAGATGGGCTTGTTGAAACTATTGATGTTCTTAAAGATTGTATGGGGGAAAGAGAAAGAATAAGTGCTTCTGATGCTTTGCAATTTTTAGGTGTTTCTATTTGAAGAGCGCAAGCCAAACGGACCAACATCGATGCGGGATATTGATCAATAGAGAAAATTGAACCCGTTTGTGTATTATGCGTCCTTTAGTGTACGCTTTTGATTGCTCTGAAGACTCGATTGGGAATGGTCATGCTTATGCTTTCTCCATTGTCTTGGTAGTGCATAGAGGCGCGGATATTTTCGGGAGTGCATTTCCGAATATATTGATTAAGTTCTTCAAGTTTATGTGGGTCATGATGCAACTCTGAGTCTAATCTTGATTTGCTGCTTTCTGAAAAATGTGCAGAAAACACCTCTTCAACTTCTATGAAGCCACTATTTTTATACAGAGCAATGACTTGGTCGGAACGAAGAAAATAACGGTCGATGATAAAAGATTCATAGCCTGCTAGCTCATCTTTTTTGTTTATTTGTGCGCTGAAGGCATCTTGCTCCTCACTGCGATCTGTTAGCACCTCCCAAATGACAAGGCGTCCGCCCGGTTTTAAAATACGAAATGCTTCGTCGAAAATTAATCCTTGATCGGAGCGCGGAACATCATGGATTCCCATTTTAATAGCAATTGCATCAAAGAAATTATCAGGATAAGAGGTGCAACGGGCATCGGTGATTCGAATATCGCATATTTGCTTTTTGACAGACTCCTTGATGCGCTCGAGTTGCTCCAAATATAAATCAGCGCAGTACAATTCGATTGAGATCTCATTTTTTTTAGAGACTTCTAAGATTCTTTCTGTAAGGGAGCCATACCCGCACATCATATCCAACGCAATGTTTCCATTAGCAAGAGAGAGAGCATCGACCATCCGATCTAGGTCTTCAGTGTTCACTTGATGCAATTTGGAAAAGTCGACTATGCGAACATGGTAGCCGCCTACAAGAAGGTTAAGGCGCATTTGTATTCCTGCAGCCCTGGCAATGTGTCCCCAAGTGCTTTCTTCTTTAAAGACCTGTACGTCCCCGTTGTGATCAATTTCTACTGAGATCTTTAGCTTTTCCCCTGCAGGGATTGTCTCATTAAAAAACTTTTGCGCCTCAGTGCTGATTTGCGCCAAAACCGCAACACGATTATGAGAATCAAAATGGAGCGGAACATATTTTTGCCTTTTCATGAAGCCCAACCTCTACAGACAATGTTTTTGTTAGCATATATACACAAACAAGTTCAAGTAGTTTTCATTTGATTTTTTTATATTTTTTGGTACTCTGTCCTCTTAAAATAGGTTTTATAATAGACTTCTTGCATAATTAGCTTTGCTTAGAAAAATTGAAATTTTTTGAGTAGATTTATTGATAAATTTTGAAAGCATATGTGAACATATGATTGAAAAATTTAACGATAAAGATGCAAAAAAAGACAATTTTAACAAGCAAATGTAATTACGCAAGAAGTCTAATGGAAAGAGAAGAGCGTTAAAGAGATCCAAGAGGCTCTAAGCGTTCACTGATGGTTGAGCGTCATAGTAAAGCCACTTTCCTTCTATTTTTTTAAAATAGCTTTTTTCTGTAAAAGAAGCATCTTTTTGATTCTGAATAAGGTGTGCGGTGAAAGTAACAGTTGCGCAAGATCCTTTTTCTTCAAAGTGGAGGATTTCAAGATTTTTGAATTCCGTATTTAAACAGAATTTAGAAATTTTTTGAGACCATTGAGTTAGATCAGGATGGAATTGAGGACCGGTTGAGTGGGTTGTGTGAATAATATATTCTGGCATGTGAAGCGCATAAGCTGAATAACGAGAGCGCATAAGCTCAAGGGCCGTATGTAGTAACTGTCCTTGATGGAAAGGCTTGCAACAGTTTACATATGTATTTCCACTTCTACAAGGACAGAGCATTTCCTGGTTATTGTTAGCTAGCAGCATGCTTTATTAGATCGTGCTTTTAAGTAGGCTGTAACACCCATTGTTTTAATAACTTCTCCGGGCAAGAAAGGGCACAGGCCCATTATCATAGCTAGTTTAAAGCCAACAAAGAAAGAAAGCCATAAGACCCCAAGACCTAGTTGAAGAGCGCAAGACGATAGTAAGACGGTCATGGTCTTTGTACTTTGGAGAGAAACTTGTCGTTCAGTAAACCAGCCTACAAGGTAAGCTTGAAGGATAAATCCTAAAAAGTATCCCCCTGTTGGTCCTAATAAGCCAAGGCTGCCGCTACCAAAGACGGGCAGTCCAAAGCTTCCCTCAGCAAGATAAGCAAGCACACTAAGTACTCCTTTACGACTACCTAAAGTAGCCCCAATAAGCATAACACCTAACGTCTGTCCAGAAAGAGGCACTGGACTGAAGTAGAGAGGGACTTTGATTTGGGAACAAAGAGCTAGCAATAAAGAGGCTCCCAGAATTTGTAAAACTGAGAAAAATAGATCTTTTTGAGAAGACTCAGAAGATAGAGACTTTATTTGAGCAATGGCCATAAAATTTCCTCCATGTTTTGGAAATGCAGCATAGCAGATATACACAAACAAGTTCAAGAATTGATTTTTGTATATACACAAACAATTCCTGAACTTGTTTGTGTATATTCTAGTTTTTGAAAAAGAAGTTTGAAGATTGAGGAATTTCTCTGAAAATTTTTAACAATTTCCTCTGCGGGAATCGCTCAGATTATTGATGTATAAAAGCTTCATAGCATTTTTCGTTAAGGATGATAAGGTCAGAATTTTTTTTCATAGCTATTATATTGTAAGATTTATCGTTGCTATCGTGTAAGTAACAAGAATTTGCGATGGTTTGATAAGAGGGCCAAAGGGATTTAATAGCATTCATTCTCTTAGAAAGAACATCTCTTGGTATGTGTCGGCCTGTCTTTTTCTCTCGCTCTTCTGCTCGAAAAAAAGCTTCTTCTTCTGTCACATATAAAATATGCATGATGAGCATATATCCATGATTTTCTACTATATTCTTTAAAAAAGCGTAAGAACTTGGTAAAGCACAAGAGCGATCATAAATGATATCTTTTTTTGCTTTGACAGCCTCCATAAGCATAAATTCTGCTTTTTCTCTGGCAGGTAGTTCCCAGTTTTGGAAGGCTTTAACGGAGCCCAAATGTTGTAAGTCGGATTGGTAGCCATTTAAAGAGGTCATACAAGCATCACAGTCATGAAGAAAAATATCTTTAGGAAAAAAATTCTTTTTAATGTGTTCTTGGATAAAGGTGCTTTTCCCAGAAGCTGGGGCTCCTGCAATGGCAAAAATAGTAGGAGTATACATAGAGGGGATTTCGTTGTTAAAGCGTCATGCGCAACATATTGACAAATGCTTAGATTTTTTAAAATGAATTTTATTGCACATAATCATTTTTTTATTTATGTGGTAAGGAAAAGGAGAGTGATTATGCTCTGGACAATTTTTGTTATTTTGCTCATTTTATGGCTTTTAGGGGTTGTAACTTCTTATACATTTGGCGGCTTTATCTATATCCTTTTAGTCGTAGCCTTAGTCATTTTGATCATCCGGTTGGTTACTGGTAGAAGAGGGCCTTAGCTGTATTATACCGAAACGAATTGAAATTTTGGTTTGTACCATCAAAGAAGTTATTTAGGATGCTTAGAAATGGAAAGAAGCTTCCAGATAAATGTTTTTCATCATTTTCTTAGTCGATTTTGAAAAACGCACAAAAAATAAATTTTTTGTGCGTTTTTATCTTTTGTGCTATAGCCATGATAGGCGATTACCTATTTCATAAGCTAAAAATATACTCCTATCATTTAAAAGTTGTAGGTAGCTGCCCTCCATTGCGCAGAGTTTGAATTACCAGCTTGTCTTCAAGGTCTATTTGCTGTTGGGCTGCTTTTACATATGCTTTTTCTGCATTTTCAATATCCCATTCGCATACTTGTTCATGTGTTATTGGTATGCCGTCACTATCTCGTTGGATTTGCTCTACTGCCTCACGAGCCGAAAGGTCTCTGTGGAGTGTTTTCTTTTGTTTCAGACATTCTGCTGCTCGTTGAGTTTTTTCCATTGCAGCTTTAAATGTAGGGAATTTCTCTACTGCAGATTCTCTTTGACCATCAGATAGGCTTAAAGGTACACCTTCTCGAGGAAATTTAATATGCTGTTTTACTAAATCCTTTTTACTCCAGCCGCAGACATAGCGCAGGTTTCCATGCAAGCCCTCTTTTTCTATAGCAAAATTGGGTAATCTATTAGCTACAGATGTTATTTTTTGTAGGTATTCAGCATATACAGCCCGTTCAGCGTCGTACTCTTCAACAGATTTTTCTCGACCATTAACGACACGCTTTGGGGACCCATATCGAACTTCTAATGTTTGTTGTTCGGGATTTCCAAATAATGCATTCCTAATAGCAGTAAACATAATACGCTCCTCATTTATAATTTGATGTTTTGGTGGCTTAAAATAATTAAACATAGGCTACTGATTTATGTAATTTGTGTAAAGATTTTCTGGAAAAGAGCAATTCCAGCAATAGGAATTGCTCTACTATAATAAAACCTTGTTTTTTTTAGATGCTTCGAACAAGCTAGTCGGTCAAGAGGTTCAGCATGCACAAAATACTCGGTTTGTTTTTTTTGATGATATTGCTATCCACCTTGCATGCTGATGAATTATTCATTGTAGGCCAGGATGGTGATAGTATGAGTGGGTCTGCGGACCTTTGGCTTGGACCTAGTAGTAGCAATCTTTCTCAAAATAAGATTCAGCTAGCAGGAATGGGTATAGCAGATGGTATAGTTCTTTCTTCTAGCTATGCTTACATTGTAGGGCAAGATGGCAGTAGTAGTGGGTCTGCAGTACTTTGGATCAGAAATTTGGATGGATCTCTTGCTTATGATGAAATTCAACTAACAAGCAGTGGTGTAGCCAATGGTGTTGCACTTTCTTCTAGCCATGTTTACGTTGTGGGTCAAGATAGTAGTGGTAGCCAACCAGCTGCTTTGTGGATTAGAAATCTTGATGGAACCCTCGCTTATAATGAAATTCAGTTAGCTGAAGCAGGTATTGCTTATAATGTTGCGATCTCTTCTAATTTTGTCTATATTGTGGGCATAGATTCAGGTAGTAGTACGCCTCTTGCGGCTCTTTGGATTAGAAATTTGGATGGATCTCTTGCTTATGATGAAGTTTTGTTGACAGTTGATATGAGTACAGCAAATGACGTTGCGCTCTTTTCTAATTACGTTTACATCGTAGGTCAGGATGAAAGTAGTAATCAGCCAGCAACACTGTGGATTAGAAATCTTGATGGAACTCTTGCTTATGATGAAATTCAATTGACGAGCGGTTCTAGCGGTGGTGTGGCGTATGAGATCGCTATTTCTGCTAATCGTATTTATACTGTAGGGTTAGATTATCACGATAACAGTGACTCCAATCCCGCTGTTGCAAGCCTTTGGATTACAGACATTTATGGTAGTTTACAGCATGAGACTTCGCTAGTATCGGGAGAAGGAATTTATGGGGGTACAGCTTATTGTATCGCACTTTCTTCAAATCAAGCTTACATTGGAGGCTTAAACAATAGTGAAAGTGCTTGCTTTTGGGTTGTGGATTTTGATGGTACGATTATTCAAGATGAAAGTGCATTGACATTGGGAACGGGCATTGCTTCTGGCATAGCTCTTCGTTCTACCTCTATTCATAGAGACCTTTATGATATGGAGCGATTAAAGCCGATTTATGATATAAAATTTGAAGAAATGAAGAATATATATTCAATAGATAAGGATTGATGATGAGAAAATTGTTTTTTTTAGCTCTTTTAGTATGCTTTACGGGATCTCTTTTTGCTCAAAGCGATCAAGACTGGTCTTTTGATTTGGGAGGGCAGTACACATGGATGTCTTTTACAACGCCGCCTACCTATTCAGGAAGTACTGGAGGCGTTCATGGTAGTGTTACTTATCAAAAACCAGAACATTTTTTTGGGCAATTGCGCTCTGTCTATAATACAGGTGCTGTATCCAGTAGTCTAACTTCTGGTAGAGAATATGATTGGTATACGGAGCTTGTTGGAGGATATTGCTTTTCTATTTGTCCTTGCTGGGAAGTTACACCTCGTGTAGGTTTGGGTTTTGATTTTTTGACAGATAAACATAATGCTTATGCGGCTATTTCAGCTATTCGTCTAAATTATGCAACTTACTATGCTCTTGTGGGGGTTGATCTTCACTATACGTATTGTGACTGGTCATTTGGTGCAATTGTTGACGCTCTTATCATATACAATCAATATCTTAGCATTGGGGGCCTTGCGGGGGCTGCTTGGAAGATGAATGACAGATGGGGTGTTGATGTGCGCCTTCCTGTAGCCTATAGATTCTGTGATAATCTGTGGATAGAATTAGCTCCTTATTACCGATTGCTTCCAGTTGGAGTATCAAGTGTTTTAGAGCTTCCTTCAAGGAATTTGAACCAAGTTGGAGCCTTTTTAACATTGCGCTATTACCTATGATGAGATGTTTTTAATGATTGTTTACTCGAATAAAATTATTCAGTTTATTAACGAGATAAAGTGTATTGCAAAAGATATTTTGTCTAAAGAGATTCGTTTAAAAGTTATGGGTGAGCGTTTTTATGATGAGCCTCAACAAACTTCGTATCCTATCAAGATAGTGATTTATAATAATAAGAGTATGCTTGGATATTTTGATTCAGATTTTTATGAGCTTGGATTTCATGAACATCTGATGCATGTAAGCAAGCAAAAGCTATATAATGTACTCAGGCATGAGCTTGCGCATTATATGACGTTTATTAACCATGGGGACGTAATTCAACCTCATGGCGTTGAATTTAAGACTTTTTGTGGGAGCATGAATTGGAATGAAGAGGTTTGCAGGGCTACTATATGTCTAGATGAGGCAGAACATGTACCTGATATAAAGGAAAGTGTTGTTTTAAGAAAAATCCAAAAGCTTTTAGCACTCACTTCTAGCAGCAATAAAAACGAAGCTGAGCTTGCTATGATTAAATCACAGCAACTACTTTTGAAACACAATATTGATTCTAAATATATTGCAAGCGAAGATGATGAGAGAATGGTTCTTAAGCGCATTATGAAGCAGAAAAGAGAAGATGCAAAAATGCGTGCAATTGCTAAAATTCTGGGCACTTTTTTTGTAAGTACTGTTTATAACCGAGCAGGAGACTATATTTATCTTGAAATTCTGGGAAGTGCAGTTAATATTGAAATCGCTGATTACGTTGCAGCTACTTTACAACATGAGTTGGATAAGCTATGGGATGTTGCACAGCAACATGTTAACTTGAGGGGCATAACTGCAAGAAATTCCTTTTTTTTGGGAATTGCAACGGGTTATTGCAACAAAATTCAAGCTTTAAAAAGAGAGTATCAACCTGATATTGTACAGGCATTAATGGTAATTGAAAATCAATTAACGGATGCAAGAGAAATGGTTTATAAGCGGCTCAGCACATCTAGAAGTCATGCAAAGCATTGTAGGGAGTCATCTATGCTTGGAGAAAGAATGGGTAGAGAGCTTAACATCAATACCGCTATTAGTAAGTCCTCAACACTCAGGTTAGTATGAAAGAAGAGCGTATTGAACAAGATAGCATGGGAACAATTAGCGTTCCAAGTGATAAGTACTGGGGTGCGCAGACAGCTAGAGCTTTGCTCTATTTTAATATTGGCGAGGATCATACTCCAAGATCGGTCATTAAAGCTTTAGGTATTTTAAAAAAAGCTATTGCCCTAGTGAATAGGGATCTTGGCAAATTAGATGCTGAGAAAGCCAAGTGGATCTCTATAGCGTCAGATGAAATCATTGATGGCAAGTTGTATGAGCATTTTCCCCTGTATGTATGGCAAGCGGGCGGTGGTACTCAAACAAACATGAATGTCAATGAGGTTATTTCTAATAGGGCAATTGAGCTTGCAGGTGGTGTGCTTGGTTCTAGAAGTCCTATTCATCCAAATGATCATGTAAACATGTCTCAATCTTCTAACGACACAATTCCAACAGCTATGCATATTGCAGCTGTTATGGAAATCCATGAGACGCTACTTCCTAAAGTGCAAAAAATGCGAGATGCTCTTGCAAAAAAGATGGATGCTTTTAAACAAATTGTCAAAATTGGGCGTACACATTTGATGGATGCGGTTCCTTTAACTTTAGGGCAAGAGTTTAGTGGATATGTAGGTCAGCTTGACTTAAATATTGAGCGTATCAAAGAGGTTCTTGTGGGCTTATATTCTCTTGCAATAGGGGGTACTGCTGTTGGAACAGGGCTTAATACGCATCCTGAATTTGCTGTAAGGGTTGTTAGAAAAATCAAAGAACTTACTGGTTTTCCTTTTATTCCAGCAGATAATAAGTTTACAGCCATTGCTTGCCATGACCCAATTGTCTTTGCAAGTGGCGCCCTTAAGACGCTTGCAGTATCTTTGATGAAAATTGCAAATGATATTCGCTGGATGGGATCTGGTCCAAGATGTGGTTTTGGGGAGTTGATATTACCTCAAAATGAACTAGGATCTTCCATTATGCCAGGAAAAGCCAATCCTACACAGTGTGAAGCAATGACAATGGTTGCAGCGCAGGTAATGGGTAATGACGTTGCTATTACAGTTGCTGGATCACAGGGAAACTTTGAAATTAACGCTTATAAACCAGTGATTATTTATAACTTTTTGCATTCATTGCGCCTGCTAGCGGATACCTGCAATAACTTTACAGATTTTTTACTCGAGGGATTATTGCCAAATGAAAAGAAGATCCGTTATTTTGTTGAGCATTCTTTGATGCTTGTTACTGCTTTAAGCCCTATCATTGGCTATGATAATTGTGCAAAAATTGCCCATTTTGCTCATGAAAAGGATTTGACACTGAAAGATGCGGCGTTGAAATTAGGCCTTATTTCAGCAGAAGATTTTGATAAATATACCGATCCTAAAGCAATGATTTAGTGTGGCGATACAACCTTTAGTCCTACTATGGAGCCAATTAATAGAGCAAGAAAGAGAATGCGCCAAAAATCTGCAGATTCATTGAAGAAGGCAACGCCAATAATCGCTGTTCCAAAGGCTCCAATTCCTGTCCAAATAGCGTAAGCCGTTCCAAGAGGAATAGATTTTAAGCTAAAAGAGAGAAAAGCAAAACTTAGAGCAGCAAGTGCTAAGAATGCAAGTGTTGGTAAAAGACGTGTAAAGTTATTAGATAAATTCAAAAAGGTTGTGAAGCCTATTTCACAGAGACCTGCAAGTAAAAGATAAATCCATCCCATAAAATCCTAACATCTGTATAGTACATTTTATATGTTAATAGCAAATTCTTTATTTTTGTGGTAGGATTAAATGAGCGAATTTTTTATACAAATTGTTTTGATTTTATTGTCCGCAAGGCTCTTAGGTGAATTAGCAGCTTGCATTTCCATTCCTGCTGTAATTGGAGAGTTATGTGCTGGTGTATTACTTGGTCCGAGTCTTCTTGGATGGGTTCATTCTACTGAAACTATTCATTCACTTGCAGAAATTGGTGTCGTCTTACTGTTATTTGAAATTGGTTTGGAAACAAATATTGCTAACTTAATGAAAGTAAAAACAAAGGCAATCTTTTCTGCCTGTATGGGCGTTATTGTGCCGTTTGTTTTGGGCTTTGTTTTGCCCTACTATGTTTTTCATCAGGATTTACTTCTTTCGCTTTTTATTGGGGGTACGCTGACAGCAACAAGTATAGGAGTTACGTTGCGAGTCATGTCTGAGCTAAAAAAGCAACAAAGTTATGAGTCACAGATTGTTTTGGGAGCTGCGATTATCGATGATGTTATTGGTATTGTCATACTTTCCATTCTCTATGAATTTTCAACAACAAGAGTTATTGACATTTTTAATATAGGAAAAGTTCTCCTATTTGTTGTCGTGTTTTTGCTTATATCACCTATTTTGGTAAAGTCTATTGCAAGCCTTATCAAGTATTATAATACAAAGAGTGCAATTCCAGGGTTGCTTCCAACGATGATTGTTTCTTTGCTGTTATTTTTTGCATGGCTTGCGCGTGAATTTGGGGCACCTGAGTTGATTGGTGGTTTTGCAGCTGGCCTTGCACTTTCCAAGAGTTTTTCGATGCCTTTTTTCAAGTTTTTAAAGACTGATAAGCGCTTTTCTACGCGTATTGAGCATACGCTGAAACCCATTGTTCATTTATTTGTTCCTATATT
Source organism: Chlamydiales bacterium (assembly GCA_031292375.1). Lineage (NCBI taxonomy): Bacteria > Pseudomonadati > Chlamydiota > Chlamydiia > Chlamydiales > Chlamydiales bacterium. The sequence continues at coordinate 6,579 of JARLHF010000004.1, read as the reverse complement.
TTTTGTAAATATTGGTCTCACGCTGGATTTAAAAGAGATTTCTTGGGGCACTTCATTTATATGGATATTTTCTTCAGCCATTTTTTTGGCTGCTATTTTGGGAAAGCTTTCTGCCGGTTTTATTCTTCTCAAAGACTCCAAGTGGGTTAAATGGGCAGTTGGCTTGGCCATGATACCAAGAGGAGAAGTAGGACTGGTTTTTGCAGATGTTGGAAAGTCAAATGGCGTTTTTGGTCAGGAAATTTATGCGAGCATTACACTTGTCATTGCTATGACCACGCTATTTGGTCCGCTTGCTTTAAGATGGTTTTATAAGTCCAAGAGCCATTGCAAAGCCCATGAGTAGGAGCATTAAGCCAACAATGAATTGAATCATTTTAAGGCTCGAATAGTGCATTAGTTTGCTACCAATATAAGATCCAATAAATGCAGCAGCGCATGCTACAATTAAAAGATTTTGCATCTCATGTGATAAAAGAGTTGCAAATTGTTGTGAATAAATAATCCATCCATAGATAGTAATACGTACAACGTCAACAACGATGCTACAGAGTACACTTGTTCCAATAAATTCTTCTTTTTTTAGCCCTGACCTGATCAAAAAAGCCGACCTGAACATGCCTTGATTGCCAGAAAGTCCTCCAAAAAAGCCCGAAACTAGCCCTCCAATAGGTATGTATTTTTGGTCGAAGGAGATTTTCGATAGCTTGGGGATTAATTCGAAGATAGCAGATAAAATGATGATGATTCCGATTAAGGCACTTATTGGGGTAATGCTGAATTTTAAGCCTTGCAACTTGTAAGAATAGAGAGCATGTAAGTTGGATGTAGCTCCAAGTAAATAGGCTCCTATTGCAGATGCTATTAGAGCAGGTATTGCGAATTTAATTACAATGGCTTTATTGGCAAACTTTCCAACAAGAAAAGCCTTAAAGATGCTATTAAAAAGATGTACGATAGCAGTTGCTGCAATAGCTATTTGTAGAGGAAAGAACAGGGCAAAGAGGGGCATTAAAATAGTTGCAAGACCAAATCCAGAGAATAGCGTTAAAATAGAAACAAGAAGAGAACTTAAACAAATTATAAAGTATTCCAAAGATACACTCCTCAATTATTCTTGACGAAGAAGAAAAATTATTGCATAAGTAGACCTTTGTTAAAAATGAATTTAACGTTTGGTGAGAAGTATGGGCAAAATAGGTGTTACTTATCTAGTTGGTCTAAAGTTAATCTTGTGTGCTGGCCTGTTTGCACAAAATAGTGAGCCGGATTCGATAAATGCATCAAGCTTAAAGCCTGCATCTGTTGAGATAAGTAAGCAGAAGCATTATGAGGCAAAAGATTTTTCCTATCTTTTTGGTATGCCAGGGTTTAGTGATAATGCGCTTAATTTACATTTTACTTTGTATAAAGGATATGTAAAAAATGCTAATCTTCTGTTAGATACCCTTGCTGAATACAATACAAAGGGGGACACAAAGTCTCCTGAATATTCTGAGTTGAAAAGACGCCTTGGATGGGAGTTTGATGGGATGCGCTTGCATGAGCTTTATTTTGAAAATTTAGGAAAACAGCTTCCTTTAGATCCAGGTAGTTCTTTACACGCTGATTTAGTTCAAAATTTTGGCAGTTATGATTTGTGGAAGAATGACTTTGTAAGTACTGGTGCTATGAGGGGAATTGGCTGGGTTGTACTCTACAGGGATCCAGTAAGTGGAAGGCTTGTAAACATGTGGATTAATGAACATGATGTGGGGCACTTAACAGGTGGAAGTCCTTTATTAGTAATGGATGTTTTTGAGCATGCTTATCTTCCAGATTACCAATTGGATCGTGCAAAGTACATAGATGCGTTTTTTCAGAATATTAATTGGGAAATTATTGAAAAACGATCGGCAAAAACACTTTTGGATATGCCAGCTCCAGCAGCATCTTAATTTTTTATGGATTTACTCTTACCTGATATTGTAGATGGCGAGGATAAAAGTTCATCTTTAAAAAATAGGATTAGAAACAACTATCGGCACTTAAAAAAATGGGCCAGGCGAGAGTGTACGAACTGCTTTCGTATTTATGATAGAGAAATTCCTTATTACCCCCTTGCAATCGATTTTTATGCTGGGCGCTTTTGTGTTCACTATTTTTCTAAGATAAAGGGGATAATAGAACCTCCTGAAAGTCTTGTAGCTGAAGTACATGAAGCACTATACAGCTTGTTTGCGGTACCTCTTGAACACATTTACTGGAGGACTCGCATTAGGCGGAAAAAAATAGAGCAATATGAAAAGGTAGGAGAGTCGTCAGAGTTTTTTACAATTTTAGAGTATGGTGTAAAGTTTAGAGTTAACTTACAAGATTATCTTGATACAGGTCTCTTTTTAGATCATCGAGAAACAAGAAAACTTGTGGCTAGTGCGTCTGAGGGAAAGAGATTGTTAAATTTATTTGCCTACACATGTTCTTTTAGTGTTCACGCAGCCATTAAGGGAGCACTTTTTACAAAAAGTGTCGATATGTCAAATACATACACAGAATGGGGGAAAGAGAATTTTTTGTTGAATGGTCTTTCACTTAAAAATAATCAAGTTGTGCGCTCGGATTGTTTGAAATTTGTGGATGAAGAAGCTCATTTACAAGCAAAGTATGATGTGATTATCATAGATCCTCCAACACTTTCTCGTTCCAAAAAAATGGAAGAGATGTTTGATTTGCAAGTAGATTATGTTCCTCTTCTTTTAAAGGCCTTAAAATTGCTTGCAAATGGGGGTGTTTTGTTTTTCAGTACCAATTCAAGAAGGTTTAATTTTGAAGAGAGCCATTTTCCAGGTTACACCATCAAAGATATTTCGTATAAGACATTGCCAAAGGATTTTCAAGATCCCAAAATTCATCGTTGTTGGACCCTTATAAAGGCTTTCTGAGCAGATACTTTATAGAATTATTCACAAAGCCTTCTTGCACAAATTCAATTATAAATCCAAGCTTTTGATAAAAGGGAAGAGCCTCCCAATCCATAGTGTCAACGGTTGCAAAAGTACAGCTTTTATCTTTTGCAAATTTTTCACATTTTTGTATGAGTAAGCTTCCAAGGCCATGCTTACGATATGTCTCATTTACCCATAGCATGTCTATGTGAAGGCAGCCATAATAAATAATGCTAGTAATACCGGCTATGGGGGTCCCAGATGAATCTTTGATGAAAAAACCAAAAGATAGAACGGGTTTTTGCGCTTTTACTTTTAAAGCATTCGCATTGATGCCATTGAATAGTATTGATTGATAAATGGGGCTTGGATCTATTTGAAAGTCGATGAAGTAATTATTAATCGCAATAAATATATTAATAGGAGAAGTTGAGAGTTTTGAATGATTTTCAGGATGGATTTCAAAATCGTATGTATAAGCTCTTTTTAAGTTAGTTTTCCATATGGTTTCCCACGTACCTATTAAGCTATTAGAAGGAGTGTTTTTTGTAGTAAACACAGCATATGTAGCTTCTGGAATTGTTTTTGCAACCATGCCTGGTGGAAGATTAGCAATGGAATGAACTTGGCAACCAATTAAATAAGAATAAGGTTTTGTGCGATCGCCCTCATAATTTGAGTATAGACCGATGATAGCATTAGAAACCTTGTTGGGTATGTTTTGGGTGATATTTTCTTTATTAAATTTTTCCCATAACTGAGGGATGTCTTTGGAGGCACAACCTGGATCATTAGAAGTTTGGCATTCAATGCCTATTACCAATAGGAGAGGTTTTTGAACAATTGTGTAGGTCATGAATAAACCCTATTGATGGTTGATGAAATTGGCCATTCTTCCAGTTTTTTGAATAAAAGTCTTGCAATTTTCCACCTTTAAAATGTAAAACTCTTTTGTTAATTTTATGTTAGGAGGTATAAAGTGCGAAAATATTTTTTATTAGTTGTGACAGCTCTCTTGAGCCTATTTTGTGGTAAAATTTTTTCTAAAGAGATTACTGCTGCAGAATCTAATCATCCAAAAGTTCTTATCGAAACAAACCAAGGGATCATTGAAGTTGTATTGTGGCCAGATGTTGCCCCAAGAGCCGTTGAAAACTTTTTAAAACATGCTGAAGATGGTTACTATAATAATACAATTTTTCACCGTGTTATTCGGAATTTTATGATTCAAGGTGGCGATCCACTTGGCAATGGCACGGGTGGCGAGTCTATTTGGGGGCGTCCTTTTGAGAATGAAATTGTTCGTGGAGTAAAATTTGATAAGGTGGGTTTACTTGCAATGGCTAACAAAGGCCCCGGTACAAATGGAAGTCAATTTTTTATTACAACAGCACCTACTCTTTGGTTGAATGGCAAACACACCATTTTTGGAGAAGTTGTTAAGGGCTATGATGTTGTAGAAGATATTGAAGGTGTTCCCGCAGATTCTAAAAATCGTCCATTTGAGCCTCAGAAAATTATTAAAATGGTAGTTGAAGGCTAAGCTTCTTCTAAAGTGATCTTTGAGAGAAGGGGTTCTTTTTTTGCAAAAAAGTTGTTGCTTTCGCGAATAACTTGTTTGGAAAGAAAAGCAACCCCTGCAATATTAGTGATTAGCATGGTTGTAATACAGATGTCTGCAAGTGTCCAGATGAGATCTACATGAATTAAAGCCCCAACGGGGATTAGAGCTAAATAAAGGTATTTGTACCAATTAGCAAACCTTTTGCCAACAAGATAGTGCATAGCCTTTTCTGCACAGCATCCCCATGCTAAAATTGTTGTGTAGCCAAACAAGATGAGTGAGCAAGAAACGACATAAGAGCCAACAGAATGCCCAAGGCCTGTTTCAAACGCATAGGTCACCATGTTTGTGCTTTTTAAGTCAGTTTGTTGCCAAGCACCAGACACAAGCAAAACAAGTCCTGTCATTGTACAAACAATCATAACGCAAAGAGGTGTTGCAAGTGTGACTATACCGTCAGTAACAGGGTTTTGTGTCTTTGCACTTGACTGTAAAATGGGTACAATACCAGTTCCTGCATCTGTTGCAAAAATACCGCGATCAAATCCTGTAGTAAGCGCTTTAAGGACACCCATTCCAAGAACACCTCCCATGACTGCACTTGGATCTATAGCTGCAATATACATTAATTGGAGTGCGGGTATCACTTTATCTATATTGAGCAGTAGGATAATAAGAGCAAATCCTAAGTAAAGAAATGCTTTTACAGGTACGATAAGTGATGCAATTTTAGCCATTCTTTTTAGGCCCCCAAAGATGACAAGTCCTACAAATAGAGCAATTGCAAGCCCTGAAAAAAGAGGGTCTATACCTAGTTGTGCTAGAGGAAGTGTCATGGAATTTACTTGCGCAAAGTTTCCGGCAGTAATGGCTCCAAGTGTTGTGAGAATGGCAAAGAGTACGCCGAGCTTTTTCCAGCCAAGACCCTTTTCAAGATAATACATAGGACCTCCCATATATTCGCCATCTTGATTTTTTTGCCGGTACTTTACTCCCAAAATGCAGCTTGCATATTGTATTGCAGCTCCAAAAAATGCCATAACCCACATCCAGACAAGAGCTCCTGGGCCTCCTGTAGAAATAGCTACAGCCATTCCTGAAATATTACCTGTTCCAAAATTACCGGCAAGTACTGCTGAAATAGCTTCAAAGTGAGAAATTTGGCCTTGTGATTTTGGATCTTTTTTTAAGAGATAAGAAAAGCTCAAACGGATTTTTGTAATCTGTACAAAGCGAAGCTTAATGGTTAAATAGGCTCCTAAGATAATAAGGGCTGGAAAGACACAAAAAAACGTAAATGATTCATTGAAAAGAGAGAGAAGTTCTTTAAAATCCATGGCTTTTTCTCGTTATGAAGTTAGTAGAAGACCCACTTGAGGAAGATATTAATAATAAAAAATAATGGTAATAGAACTTGCACCTCAGGGTGCGGAAAAAAAGATGGATTGTCCACTTAAAATTGAATAGACTTCTTGCATAATTAGCTTTGTTTAGAAAAATTGAAAGTTTTTGAGTAGATTTATTGATAAATTTTGAGAGCATATGTGAATATATGGTTGAAAAATTTAACGATAAAGATGCCAAAAAAGACAATTTTAATAAGCAAATGTAATTACGCAAGAAGTCTAATGTGCGCAGCAAGTGCGTATTTGTGTATAACTGTTCATGCATAAAACGGTATCATAAGTTCATTATTTTCATAAATAGCAAAATTTTTTATCTGGTTAGATTTTATATTAAATATTTTAAGTTTTCATTAAGAGGCGCAATTTAGATTTCTTCCAGCAATTAGGAGCGGGATGTTTTACGAAAGAAAATAGGAAATTATAAGAAAATTCTTCTCATAGAAATGACATGTTAACGTAAAATGCAAAAAAATATTATGTATATTTTGTGATAGCGTTTTCAACGAGTACGTTACATTATTATAATGGACCCCGAAATTTAGACTATAATGGACCCCGAAATTTAGACACCCCAAATCGCGCAACTTTCTGATAAACTAAACGCAGAAAGGATAGCAACTATGGGAAAGTACAATCAATATACGGCAGAATTTAAAATGAAAGTGGCCCTAGAGGCCGCACATGG